>NZ_BAABQM010000002.1:0-216764 GCF_040369755.1 Ureaplasma ceti
AATACATTAATTATTACAATAACAAACGTATACAGAAAAAACTCAACTGACTTTCGCCAATTGAGTTTAGTTCTTGTGTTAAAATTTAAAACCAATTAGTGTCCCATAATCGGTTCCCACTGTACATAAAGAAGGTGGATTTTTCTTGTTTATTAAAATAAGAACTTCTATTTGAATTTGATCATTGTACCGTAAGCTGTCATTCCTACAGCTTCAATAGCACCCATTTCGCTCACGTCGAATCTTACGCCGATAACAGCATCAGCCCCAGCTTTAGCAGCTGCTTCTTTTAAACCAGCAATCACTTCTTCACGTAGGGAGATGTATAATTTTTCTACCCCACCAATAGAGCCACCAAAGGTACTTTTGAAAGCAGATCCCATTTTAGAAATTACGTTTCTTGCTTTTACGGTTGAGTGAAAAACTAAATCAATAACTTCATATTCTTTACCAGGGAAATCCATAGTTGTTAATAATTTCATATTCTAATAATCCTTTTATTCTTAAATATGGATAGATCTTTTTTATCTATCACCCATATCATAACACCACTCGTAACTTTAGTTATAAAAAAACAAAGATGTTTTTACCTTAGTTTATGAGTTTGTCTTAATTATTAAAAATAAAAAAAAATTCTGTAATTTGAAAATTACAGAATTGAAAAAAGTTAATTAACGTAATTCTAATTGTGCGTTAGTTAAAATTGTTTTGACTTGAGTTAAGATTGCATCAATTTCTTCAGAACTTAAAGTTTTTTCCATTGCTTCAATTCTTAAAGAAATTGTGTATGACATTTGGTCATCTTTTTTGAAGGTATCAATTAAGTTGACTTCTTTCACATATTCAATAGTTTTTAAAGCTGTTCACACAGTATCTAAAGCTACTTTGTGAGGGTTAATGAAACTGAAGTCTTTATATACTGGGTTGAATTCACTTACAGCTGTAATCTTTGTTTTCTTGTCCGTATTTTCACTTAAGAACATGTCTAAGTTTAATGACAACGCTAATACAGGTTGCGTTAAACCGTATTCTTTAGCAATCGTTTTCTTGATTGTACCTAAGTAACCCATTACTTCATTGTTAGCATTTAAAATAGTTAAACTATTTTCAGCCGTTAAACCTTCCACGTTAACAGGAGCGTAACTGAATTGTACTTGTTTGTTTAAGTTTGATAATAAACCACAGAATAAGGCCTTTAAGCTCATCGCATCGCTTTTTACTTCAAGATGGTTTAATACATCAGTAAATCAAGGTTGTGCTAAAACTACTGTTAAGTTATTGAACGCGACTTCTTTATTAACTTGAATTTTTTGAATTTCAAAGATATTTCTTAAAGCTTCTTTATGGTTTAAGTTGTAAGTTAAGACTTCTAACATTTGGTTTAATAATGAGTGTCTTAAGAATTGTCTTTGGTTAGACAATGGGTTCACAATTTCAATTTCTTCTTCAATATTAAATCAGTTAAATAAGTTGACTTTTTCTTTTGAAGTTAAGTTGTAAGTCTTAGTTTCTAAGAATTGGTGGTGAACTAAGTATTGTCTAATTTTTTGTAAGTTTTCGTAAGCTTTATTTTTGTTAAAGCTTAACACTTCAGAATAAATTGGTTGTACTGTGAAGTGGTTAATGTCGATAGATTTTAAAATTTCTTCACAAATATCGGCCACGTTATTAATGTCTAAACGGTATGAAGGTACAGACACTGATGTGTTCATTCTTTCAAAACCAGTTAATCATAAAATATCAGCAATTTCTTGGTCAGATAATTGTAAGCCTAATAATTGGTTAATTTCAGCATTAGATACTGTTACTTTATTAGCTTCTCTTTTTTGTACTAAGTGAACTGGTTTTAAGCTTGTAGCTACAGATTGGAAAACCACTCCATGAAGTACTTGGTCAAACGCAACTGCTGTAATTGTTTCTGATAATGGTTTACTAAATAACACACTTGATGCACTACTAATTTTGTTTGTTTTTGCTAAGTTTCTGAAGTAATCTGAGTTTACATTAGCCACTTCTAATAAAACATTTTTAGTAGTTGCAGACACTGCGTGTTGCTTTGAACCCATTAAACCAATTGCGGCAACAATTTCATCACCACTCATAGTTACTAATGTTCCAGCAGCTAATTCGTATTCTTTATTGTCTAAACCTAAGAATTTAGTTTTAGCTTTTAATTCAGTAACTTGTAAAGTGTTGCTTACTAAATCTCTGTCAAATAAATGTACAGGGTTAGCGAATAATAATGTTAAGAAGTTACCGTAGTCAGCTAAAGTGTTAGTTACATGAATACCACTGTTTACTAAGTATTTCTTTAAGTTTCATCTTGTATAGTCATATTCATGAGCTAATGTCATTGCGATTAAACCGTATTGGTTTACTTTATCGGTGTTAATTTCAACATTGATGTCAGCTAAACCAGTTACTAATTCTGCTGGATTTAATAATTCGGTATTAAATCTAAAGTATGCGTTTAATTCGTATGCTAATCAGTAAGCCCCATTTAATTCGTTTCTATTTGATGGTAAAGATAAATCTAATACAGTATCGTTTAAACCTAAGAAATCGTATAGATCGGCATCAGTTAAATTAACTTCTGGATCGATTCTCACTAAACCCTCAACTTCTAATTTATCAATAGCATCTACGAATTGACTAGTGATTTCGTTGTAACCACACATCATTCCTTTAGAAACTACTCCTCTTAATTTTCTTTCGGCAATAACGAAATCTTCGCTAAATTTGTAACCAATAGGAGCTACTACGACTTTGTAACCTACAGGTAAATTAGGAGCACCACACACGATTTGTGTCATTTCTCCACCGCTTAATTCTACTTGACACACGTTTAAGTGGTCACTATCTGGGTGTTTTTCTGCACTAACAATTTTGCCTACTCTTAAACCAGGGTTAGTCTTGTGTGTAATAATTTCTTCAACTTCTACACCAATAGCGTTTAATCCTACAGTTAATTCTTCGTTACTTAAAGTCGCGAATTTAGGATTAATTTTGTTCAATAAATTTCTTGATAATAACATAAACGCCACACTCCTTATTTTTTAAATTGTTTGTTTACTGCGAAGTTGTTGTTGTACAAGTTTCTGATATCAGAAATACCATATTTTAACATGGCTAATCTTTCAATACCGATACCACCAGCAATACCTTTTTTACCGTGAATATTTGCAGCACTTAACACATTTTCGTGTAACATACCAGCACCTAACACTTCGATTCAACCAGTTTTCTTACAGATATTGCATCCGTGTCCATGACATTTGAAGCAAGTAACGTCTACTTCGAAACTTGGTTCAGTGAATGGGAAGAATGATAATCTATATCTTGTTTTTGATTCTTCACCAAATAAGTATTTAATGAATGAGTCAATTACTCACTTCAAGTTGGCTAAGTTTAAATTTTCTCTAATTCAAACAAAGTCAATTTGAGTAAATTGGTGACTGTGAGTTGCATCATCGTCATCTTTTCTATACACGTTACCATATGACAACACTCTAATATCATTGTTTTGGTTATTAGCAATGTTTTGTGCAGTCGTTACTGTACAGTGCGTTCTTAACATATATTCAGTATTAATGAAGAAAGAGTCTTGCATATTTCTAGCAGGGTGGTTTTCGGGAATATTTAATCTTTGGAAGTTGTATTCATCAGTTACCACTTCATTACCGCTAACAATGTCAAAGTTTAAAGTTTTAAAGAAGTTAATTGTATCGTTTAACACAATGTTCAATAAATGTTCATTACCAACATTTAAGAATGGATTATCTAAACTTAAATCGATTAATTCATCAGAACTTAAAGCATCGAAAGCTTGGTTTAAGCTTGCGATTTTTTGTTCTAACATGTCATCAATATTTTTCTTTAATTCGTTTAAAGCTTGGCCAAAAGCTCTTTTATCTTCTGCTTTACCAAGTTCTTTGTATAATGGAGCAACGTGTTTTTTACTAAAAATGTTTTTAATTTCGATTGCTTGTTTTTCGTTCTTAGCGTTGTTTAAATCATTTTCTAAAATCGCTAATAATTCAGAATAATTACTCATTCTCTTTCTCTCCTATATGAAGAATTTTTTTGGTTGTTGTTTTAATCTTGTTAAACATTTCCTTTCGATTAGATAGATAAATGAAAATGTTTAACAACGAGAAAATAAACGTAAAGCCACATATTCCAGTTAACAACCCACCTAAAATATATTCGTTATAACTACCATGGTGTGCGTCAGCGTAGCCTAAAATGCACGCTCCTCAAATCATTAAACCTAAGCAAACACCAATAAAAATGAAGGTTAAGATGACTAAAATTCATCTGACTTTCATTTTTTGACTTTCGTTTAAATTTTGAAATCATTTCGGCATAAATTAATCTCTTTTATACGGAAAATTTTCTAATAATCAATGATTTAAAACGTGTTTATGACGGTTTTTGTTGTGTCATTGTTGAATGATAACTTCAGCGTTAAGATTCACACTTTCATGTCTTAAATAACTATCGATTACAGGATAGTGAACACCAATTTCCTTTTCATCACTTTGACCAATTATTAAATCAGCAGAAGGAGTTTGATTAATAATATCTTTATGGATTCCTAGCGATGAACTTAAATCATAGATATCACTTTTCAATAAATTAATTAATGGAAATATATCAGCACTACCATCACCAGTTTTAGTGAAGTAGCCTAAATAATATTCGTCGTAATTAACATTACCCACAACAACGCCATTACATTCAAAGGCTTGGGCTGACAAAAATAAACTTCTAATTTTGGGTTTTTGGTTACTAATGTTATTTGCGTTTTGAATTTCTAGTTCAT
Source organism: Ureaplasma ceti (assembly GCF_040369755.1). Taxonomy (NCBI): domain Bacteria; kingdom Bacillati; phylum Mycoplasmatota; order Mycoplasmoidales; family Mycoplasmoidaceae; genus Ureaplasma; species Ureaplasma ceti. Next base: position 4,826 of record NZ_BAABQM010000002.1, read on the forward strand.
CAGTGATCATAGTTCATAATTGAGTTAAATCTACAGTATCAATATGAACACCACAGCATTCTTCTAATTTAGAAATTTCTTCAAACTTATTTTGAAATTCAATTGGTAAATAGTAGGCTTTGACTTTTTGTGGTCCTACTGCATTCACTAACATTTTTAAGGTTAAAGCACTATCAATTCCACCACTCACCCCAATAATATAGTAGTCTTTATGATTTTTATCTAAGAAGTCACGTAAATAATTTATTTCATACTCATAAACTTGTTGAGCTCATAAATTATTCTTCATATTCAATTTGAACACCATAAATATCAACCATATCTCCAGGTTCAGCGCCAGCTTCTCTTAATTTATCTTCAAGTTGAACTGTGGCTAATTTTTGGTTGAATCTAATTAAGTTGTCAGGAGTATTAATTGGAACTCTGTGAACTCAGTATTCTAAGAAATCACATTGTACTACTCACATTCCATCTTCGTTTTGAGTAAGAGTTAATTCTCTACTTAATTTACTGTCTCTTTCAACTCTACCTTGGTTTCAGTCTACAATTTCTTCTTGACTGAACGTTTCATAAGCTACTAAATCGTTGTATTCATTAATAATGAATTCTTTTAGTTCATCAATACCTTCGCCTTCTAGAGCTGAAGTGACGAATAATTGGTATTGTGGATAGTGTTTTTTGATTAAAGCTAAGTTTTCTTCAGCATCTAATGCGTCAGATTTGTTAGCGATTAAAATAATTTTCTTGTCGATTAATTTTTCGTTGTATTTCTTTAATTCGTTAAAGATTGTTTCGATTGAGTATAGTACGTCCGGATTATCATCACTGTCTAAAGAAATAACGTGTGCTAAAATCCGACATCTTTCGATATGTCTTAAGAATTCGTGACCTAATCCCACACCTTCAGATGCTCCTTCGATTAATCCAGGAATATCAGCGATGATAATTTTTTGATCACCATTATCAATAGCACCTAAAATTGGAATTAAAGTTGTAAATTGGTAGTTCGCAATTTTTGGTTTTGCGTTAGTTAATTTAGAAATTAATGTTGATTTACCAGCATTTGGCAATCCAATTAAACCAACGTCAGCCAATTCTTTCAGTTCTAACATTAATTCGAAGTCTTGGCCTTTTTCACCACATTCGTATAATGTTGGTGCTTTGTTATAACCAGATTTAAAGTGTGCGTTACCATGACCACCTAAACCACCTTCAGCGATTAAGTATTTTTTACCGTCAATAGTAATGTCTGCCAACACTTCTTTAGTTTTAGTGTTAGTTACTGTTGTTCCTAACGGAATTTTTACATACACGTCTTCTGCGTTACGACCGTGCATATTTTTAATGTCACCTTTTTCACCAGGTTTTGCTAAGATTTTTTTTGTATATTTTAAAAATTCTAAGCTTGTTTCGTTGTGGTCGCCGATAAAGTAGATGTTTCCACCGTTACCACCGTTACCACCGGCTGGTCCGCCCATTGGTACGTGGGCTTCACGTCTTCATGACACAATCCCGTCACCACCGTCACCAGCTTTTACGTATAATTTACATTTATCAATAAATCCCATAAATCCTCCTTCTTGATTTAAAAGATACATAATAATTAATTATAAATTAATTATTGCTTATAGATAGCACCATTTCTGCTTATCTGTTAATTCGTGTAAGCACAAAAAAACTTCTTATCATAAGCGATAAGAAGTTAGTTTTAAGATGGTGCTGGAAGAGGGACTTGAACCCTCACGTCCTCGCGGACACGGGATTTTAAGTCCCGTGCGTCTACCATTCCGCCACTCCAGCATACCTAAGAAATCTTAGGATTTTCTTAAAAGATGGTGCCCCATACAGGACTCGAACCTGTGACCCCTTCATTAAAAGTGAAATGCTCTACCACTGAGCTAATGAGGCATAACTTAGGGATAAACCCTAAATTAGAATAATTGTTTAGTTAATTTAAGGAATTGCACCTTATTAAGATGTTTTACTAAATAAACTAAATTAACATATGGCTGGCCTGGTAGGGATCGAACCTACGCGTGGAAGAATCAAAATCTTCTGCCTTACCGCTTGGCTACAGGCCATTATGGTGGACAGGGTTGGATTCGAACCAACGAAACCTGAGTGGCTGATTTACAGTCAGCTGCGTTTGGCCACTTCGCTACCTGTCCATTACATATTGCTGAATTAATTATAACACATTAAATTAATTTTTTTAAATTAATTTAAATTAATTTAATTTTGTTAATTAACAACAACAATATATATATTATCAAATAAAAATTAAAATTGCAAGACTTTTTTAAAAAATTTTTTAATTTTTTTAAATTAATGAATTATTTCTTAGAAATCTTCTTAACTTTAACTTTATAAGGCTTTTCAATACCTTTAACTTCAACAGTAGCACCTACTGTTAAACCTAAAATTGATTTGCCTAATGGTGAATCGTTTGAAATTTTTCATTGTTCAGGATCAGAACCTTCAGAACCAACGATAGTAAATGTGTATTCTTTATCATCGTCGTAATCATGAATTGTTACTTTTGTCCCAATTGACACTTTACTTGTATCAATTGCGTCCTCACTAATAATTTGAGCATTATCTAATTTTTCAGTAATAACTCTAATTTGTTCAGAGATACGACCTTGTTCTTCTTTAGCTGCACTATAGTCAGCATTTTCAGACAAGTCACCTTGAGCTCTCGCTTCTTGTAATTGTTTAATAATTTCAGGAAGAACATTATTTTTAAGATCATCTAATTGTTCTCTTAACTTATCGTAGTCTTCTTGAGTTAATAGTTCTTTTTCGTTAATTGCCATAAATTCACCTTTGAAATGTATTTACTTTACTTAAACTAAATTATTATATACAAAAACTAAAATATTGTATAGAAATATTTCATTTTTTTATAAAGTTCCGCTTAAAGTACAATTCTAGCAATATCTGGGTAGTCTAATTCCACATCTGTATCAAACTTCACTGTTAGTACGCTCATTGGTGTTGGACAAACTTCTAAAACTTCATTATTCTTTGTTTTCATTTCAGTAATGTAGCAGTAGACATTGTCGTGGTTTGGACCAATGATTTCTAAACGGTTAGATTTGGCTAAATGGTTTTTTGTTAAAATTTCGTAGTAACCATTGCCCAATTTCTTTTGGATAACAAAGACATAGTTTTGGGCTAATCTCTTTGTTTCATCGTGGTATAACATCTTTTCGTAACCTGGGTTACCATCCATTCATGCAGTATCTGTATCACGGTTGGCCGCTTTCTTTAATTCGTCGCTTAAAGCATCGATACTCATATCCATATTATTATAGTATCTGTCCATAGCCTTTCTGTAAGCGTTAACTACGGTTGCCACATAGTGCATTGATTTCATTCTTCCTTCAATTTTGAAAGAAGCTACACCTAAATCCATTAGTTCTTGTACGTTTGTAATTTGTACCATGTCTTTTGCTGACATTGTAAAGAATTTAGATTTGTTGTCGATGTCTGTATTTTCGACAGTATATTTTCATCTACATGATTGCGCACAACCACCAACGTTTGCATCACGTAAACTAAAGTTGTTACTCATCATACATCTACCACTATATGAAATACATACTGCACCATGAATGAAAATTTCAATTTCCACTCTATTATTTAAGTTTTGCATTAACGCTTTCATTTCATCAAACGCTACTTCTCTCGCTAATACAACTCTAGTGGCAGAGTTACGCTTTCAGAATAAAGCTGCTTTTGAGTTACATACTGATTGTTGAGTTGAAATATGAATTTCTTTTTGTGGATATTCTTTTCTAAGTAAGTTAACTAAATACGGGTCGGCTGTAATAAAGCCGTCTGGATCACATTCTACTAATTTTTTAATGTATTCTGGAGCCGCTTTTAATAAGGCATTGTGACACAAAATATTAGTAACTAAATAAACCTTTTTATTTTGTGCATGAGCATAGTCAATAGTTTTTTTAATATCGCTTAATTCAAAGTTAGAAGCATGTGCTCTTAATGAATAAGCTTTGGCACCTAAAAAGACTGCGTCAGCACCATAGTCTAAAGCAATCATTGCCCTTTCCATGTCACCGGCTGGAGCCAATAATTCAGTTCTCATATTATCTCTTGTTTTCATAGTGTTTAATGCTCAATGGCCCTCCGATAAATCCAGAACTTATTTTCTTATCTTTTGCTAATTGTTCTAGTTCTTTGTAGTATTCGTCTTTTTTAGCAGCATAAGTACCATCACTTAAACTGTTTAAAGCGTTTTGGTAAATGTCTAAGACTTTTAAAGCATAGTTAGGATCGTCGTTCATCACGTTATCCAATCTAATGTAGTCTAATTGAGCATCGTTTAATTTATCTAAGAATTGAACTAAACATAGTTCGTAACCACTAAACATGTGTGTTCCATGTCTATCTTCATAAATAACGTTTGGTCATTCTCTAGATTCTTCTCTAATATAGATCATACGGTTTCTGATGTATTCATCATCTTTATCAGTCACGTAATCTCTAAAGTTCGTAACCAAGTTTCAACGAGAGTGCATAATAAATACAAAACCGTGAGCTTGTAATGCTAATTCTAAACCAGCTGGTTTATTTTTTAACATGGTTAAGACTTCTGGTAGGAATAATTCGTTTGCTAAACTAGCAGATTTAAAGTTATTTTCTAAATAAAATTCAAATTGACCGTATGAAGTTACTAAAGTGTTAGGGTCATAGTGTAAATTTAAATTTAAGTTTTCTTCAAAATCAATTTGCGGTACAGCATAATCATTAAAGACTACTTTATCAATGTTTAATTTGGCTAGTTCTTTTAAATAGTTAGTTAACGCTTCTAAATCTTGTTCGTAAAAGAATGCGTTTACAGCTACTCAAATTTGAGTTTGTTGCTTATTGGCAACAATTTTTTTTAGATCTTCTAATGAACAATCATAGACGTTTCTCACACCGAATTGAGAATCAGTGACTAATAAAACGTCAGTATGATGATTAATTAGGTCTAATGCATTTTGATAGTCTGCGGGACTACTTATAATTTTCATTGAAACTCCTAAATATCTAATTTTATAATTTACTTAATTATATTAAGTTATTTAAAAATGCTTTGTGCAATCCCAATTTTTTTTGAAAGGAAGAAATTATGTTTACCACACAATTCCAATTATCCCCTGATGACCTTCAAGAACAAAGTGATATTTTTTACATCAAAGCGAAGTCAGAACATCCTAAAGGAACCATTTTATTTATTCACGGGTTTACCTCGTCATATTTATTGCACCATTGGTTTATTTTGAACAACGTGTTCGAAGACTACAATTATTTAGCCCTTAATCTCATTGGCCATGAATTTAATCGCCAAGAAGAATACAAAACCCTGAAAGAAGTAGACTTATACACCTATGTACGCCAATTAGAAAGTTATATTGAGACCCATCATATCTATAATTTAATTTTAATTGGTCATAGTATGGGTGGCGGAGTCGCAATGCTACTGTACGACAAGATGAAAAACCGGATTAATAAAATTATTTTAGTAGATGCTATTAATCCAGCCATTTACCACAGCAAATTAGGACCTAACTACTTATTACAAACCTTATTAAATCATTCTAAAAAATTGATTTCGTTTCAATTTTTAAAACATCATCCGCAAAAATCAGTAGAATACGATTTATCTGAAGATTACATCAATTACGAAGTCAAACGTTTTTTAGACAACAAGAATAACTATTTAGCCTTAGGCACAAAATTAATTGAACCTAAATTACAAGCAGAACTCCACCGGATTTATAAAAACATTAATATCCCTGTTCTATATATAATGGGTGAAAGTGACCGAATTATTCCTTATAAACAAACCAAGAAATACATCCAAAAATTAGACAATAAGAGCATCTTGTTCCGCACGATTAATAATGCGGCTCACGTACCATTTATTGATAATTTTGACCAATATAACGAATATGTCTGGTGATTTATTAAAAAAAGTTACTAATTTTTTAGCAGGAAAATCGCGATTAGTAATATAACATTTACATGGACTTAACGCCCTATTTTTAATTAAGACATTTAAGTAAGATTCAATTTACTATTAGGGAGAATATATAAAATGAATGAATCTTCATCACTAAAATCAAAGCTATTATTAGCTTCTAAATTACAAAATGATAATTCAATTACAACGAAGTTAAACGATAACAATACCGATCTAAAAAAATGATCATTTGATCAAGATATCTTAGACTTCTTGTTAGATAGTGGTGTTGATGTATTACCTGTAGATAAATACATCAACCCTAACGAAATCACATATAAATTAGAAAACAGTCAAAACGCAGAAGAGTTTATTAAGTTAGCAAAAGAAGCTAACGTCTACATCAAAAAAGATGAAAAAGAATTATTGAGAACCGATTTCTTAAACAACAAAAACCAAGTCTTCTCAAGAATTTCTGATGACATCATCTTAGGTAATAAAAGATTCTTAAGAACCAAAAGAGAAGCCGACAGAAGATATAATGATGAATCTGTCTGATACTTGTATGTTGCCGCTTATTTCTTAAAAGGCAAAGCAGTGGATGGTACAATCATCAACTCACCATTACTACTTTACAAAGTAGACGTTACTGAAAAGAACGGCCAAATCATCATTATTAAAAAAGAAAAAGTCCCAACAATTAACGCTAAATTAAACCTATTCTTAAACAGAACTTATGAATTAGGTTTAGGTACATTCGATGACGTGGAAAACTTTGAAATTTTAGTAGAAGAGTACAGTCCCTTCTTAAAAAACATCATCGGACAAAACTTAAAGGATATTGTTGATAAAGAAAATTTAGTGGAATTCAACAACTACGATTTATCTGAAATAACCTTCCAAATCGAGCCAAGTATTGTGTTCGGATTAATGGACCCTTGTGGTGGGATTGTTTTATCTGACTACGAAAAAATCGTCAAGTCTGATGAAGATCCTTTCAAAGAAATTAGTGTTATCTCTAACACTAATGTTTATGAAGAAGAAGTGATCGAAAAAGATGACATTGTCATGTTTGACCGTCCACTTAACATTTACCAAAAATATGCTGTGAAATCTGCTTTAGGTGAATCAACCTTAGTCTTTGGTCCTCCGGGAACCGGAAAATCACAAGTAATTTCTACAATTATTGCCAACATCTTAAACAACAATAAAACCGTCTTAATGGTTTCTGAAAAGAAAGCTGCGTTAGATGTTTTAGAAGAAAGATTAAAAGCCATCGAAGACATTTGTTTATTTGCTTACGATGACCAAGACGTGAACTACTTCTACGGTAAAATTAAAAAATTACACGACTTGTTAAACAATGACTTGAACAAAGTAGCTTTAGCAAACTCTGAAGGTACTTACAGTAAGATTAAAGAAATGTACAACGATCTAAGAACCATTTCTAGTTTAACTGTCAACAATAAACATCTAGAAGAAATTAACTATATCGACAAAAAAGACTTTAAACATGATTTAGACATGATTATGTTTGCATCTGATATTTTAAAATTATCAAAACAATCAAGTTTAAACGTCTTGTTCCAACAATACAGTGATTTATTCAAAACTCTTTACGATAAAAAAGAATATTTCCCTGACGTCATCTTAAAAGCGGAATTAATGGAATTAAAAGCGTTAGCGAATAATTCACACGATCCTAACTTAGTTTACAAACTTTTCTTCAGCACTCACAAAGTGAAAAAACCCAACTTATTCAGTAAGTTTAGTATCAAAATGATTTCTGCTCTTGAATTAGACCACTTAAAAGAATATGTCGACAAATTATTAGAATTGAACATTGACCAATTATCAATGTCTCAAATCTACAAAATCATTTCTTGAAATAATGAAGATTTAGTGAGATTACAAGATGAAGTGGAATCTTATCTATTATGAAAAGAAATCAACAAAATTGATTACTTATCTAAACCATTATTAGATACTGTTGCTACTAACTATTTAAATAACCAAAAGAGAATGGTAAAGAACGTAGATATTTTCATTAGAGATAACTATTTAAACAACTTGAGAGATTGAATTAAAGAAGTAGAAAGTTCTGATGATCAAGAAACAAAGAACCAACTAAAAGAATTATTCAGAATTGCCTCATTAAAGAAAGCTAAATCTATTAATGCTACAATCAAAAACTTTTACAAAGTTTTAAGAAAATTATTCCCAATCTGAATTTTAAACCCAATCCAAACTTCACAAGTTATTCCGTGCGAACCACAAATCTTTGACTATGGTATCTTTGATGAAGCTAGTCAAATGTTCTACGAAAATTCTTATCCATTAGTATACAGATGTAAAAATAACATTGTGTCTGGGGATGACAAACAATTATCACCAATCGGTAACTTCGTATCTAAAGCATTTGATAATTACGACAATTATGATGAAGATGGTGATTCATCAATCGTATCTTTATTCGAAAAAGCTACTACATTATCATGACCACACTTCCAATTAAAAAACCACTACCGTTCATGAAGTGCTGACTTAATTAGTTTTGCTAACAGATACATTTACAATAACGAAATGAAAATTGTCACAATTAATGGCGACTTCCACAAAGTAGTGAAAACAATTGATGTCAACGGTTATTTAGATGATACTACTTTGACAAATAACGCTGAAGTAGACACTGTTTTAGAATTAATTAAGAATGATTACGCTGATAGAAGAGATGTTACTAGCTACACTACTTTAATCGTAGCTTTAAACAACCAACAAGTAGACTTATTAGAAGCTGAATTCAACAGCAAGATGCCATTAATGTGTCAAAACGCTGTTGATGCTTACAACACTGGTACTTTATCATTTGGTACAATCGAAAACATTCAAGGGGAAGAAGCAGACAACGTTATCATTTCATTAACTTACGCTAAAAACAAAGACGGTAAGTTAACTACCGACTTCGGTAGCATTGCTTCTGAAAGTGGTACAAGCAGAATTAACGTAGCTATTACTAGAGCTATCAAATCTATGACAATTGTGAAGAGTTTATCATCAAGAGACACAATTATGGCAACGAACCCTGATTTAAACATCTTCTTTAAATTCGTTGCTTGATGTGAACAAATCAATTCTAAACCTTCATTAAACGATATCTTATTCGATAACATTGACAGTTCTAGTCAACCGTTAGAAACACCATTCGCTAACAAAGTGTTAAACGAATTAAAACTACTTTACAACAACGATAGATACAACGTATTAACTAACATTTGTTTAGGTAGTCGTTTAGTAGATATTTGTATTGTCGACAAAGTAAAACGTAACGTAGCGCTTTGCATTTCTTTAGACGACGACAGTTACAATTACGGTCTAAAGAAAATGATTGAAGAAATCGACAGTCAAAAATTATTACAAGACCGTGGTTATAAAGCTATCAAGATCATGATGATTGACTGAGTCGTAAGAAAAGACATGGTCTTAAACGAAATCGAAAATGCATTAACTAGCAACAATTAAGAAATAAAAGTCAGAGCCTTAAGAAAAGGTTCTGACTTTTTTATTTAATACACTAAGTTTACTTCGATGGTTGGTTCAATGTCATCTCTTAAAATTTCTTGTAACCCTTGTTGGTAAGTGATATCAGTCATACCACATCCTACGCAAGCTCCCATCAATTTCACTGTTACGATATTGTTTTCGACGCCGACAAATTCAACGTCACCACCATCTTGTTGAATGTACATTCTGATAGTGTCAATAATTTCTTTAATTTCGTCAACTCTGTCTTCAACATTGACGACTATTGGTTTTGTTTCGTTCATATTATTTAATCTAATAGTAGATCCTTTTTTCTGGACTCATCGGTTTAATTGTGACCACTAAATAATTAGTTTTAGTGACTAAAGCGTAAATTCGCTTGTTACCGTCTTTACCTAAAGGATAGTAATAATAATATGCATCAGTAAATTCTCAGTCTTTTCGGTCTAAAATTTCTTTTAATTTGGCTTCAGCAATTAAATCGCTTTCCTCTTTGAACCCTTTGACTCTTTGTTTAAAACGCACTAAGGCATGGTGTGTAACAATAAATTTACTTTGATAATAGTAAGACATTTATTCTTCTTTTAACATGCCACATAACGCATGTGCGACAGCATCTAAAGCCAGTTGGCTGTGGTTACTTCATGGTACGATAATATCAGCTGTGAATTTTAAAGGTTCAATAAATTTATTGTACATAGGTCTCACAGTGTCTCTTCATTGGTTAATGACTGAGACTAAACTACGACCACGTGAATTTACATCCCTTTCCAATCTTCTAATTAAACATTCATCTTTTGGTGTGTCAACAAAGATTTTTAAGTTAGCTCATGAATTAATTTCTTTATCATATAAAGAATAAATTCCTTCTAAAATGATGACGTCTAAGTTTTCGACTCTATCAGCTTCATCAGTTTTGACACAGTGATTTACGTAATCATAAATAGGTAAATCAACAGCCTCCCTATTTAATAACTTCATTAAATCAGTTCTTAAAGCATCTCAACGGAAAGCGTTTGGGTGGTCATAGTTGAATTCCACTCTATCAGCTGTGTTGTGGGCTGAACTTGAATCACAGTAGTATCTGTCTTGACAAATAATAGCGTAGTTGACATCGCTTGATAACTTTTCAGCGATTTTGGTTGAAACAGTAGTTTTTCCTGAACCACTTGCTCCATCAACTAAAATTAAAATGGGTTTAAATTGAGACATATTGTTACTATTCCTTTGAATTATATTTTTATCTATTATATAGTTAAGAACGCATCAGATTTGAGAAAGACGCGTCTAACCATGAAAAAAATTTAACCGTTCGGTTAAATTTCTTTATTTATTATATTAAAGAACGTGAGTTGTTACAGTTTCTTTTACTGTTTTAGTTTCTAGTGTCTTTTCGTGACGGTAGTATGTTAATTCTGCACTGTAGTATGTAAATGGTGCAAAAATAATTGGCATAAAAATCATCATGACAGAAAAAGCTAATAATTCATCGCTAGTTCTGAATTTATATTTACGTTTTAAATCTACTGCTGTAATAATAGCGATAATTGCTAAGGCTAATACTGCAGCTCACACGAATGCAAAGAATGCTAAGAAAGCATCTCCTGCTTTAATGGCTGATACATTGCCGTATAGTGATCCTTGACCTACACAAATAGCTCCGATAAACATGAAGACAAATCACACAATACCTAAAATTGTGTTTAAGCTTGCGATAGCCTTTAAAGTTCTTAAACCGCCGGTTTTACTTCTGTCTTCAAGATTAAAGTTAAAATTGAATTTCATAAGTTCTCCTATTAAATTGTCGAATGTGTTTAAAAAACAACATTATATAATTCTAACAAAATTAAAAAATATTATAATTTAGTTATTAATTGATGTTTTTTAAGATTTCCAAAAATAATTATTGAAAATCACTATATTTTGTTTTAGAATTTACATTATTGTATAAAATAAGATAAGTGTATTTGTCTTAGATACATTCATTCAATAATATTAAGTTATTGCCTAATTTAGAAGGTAGGTGAAATTATGGCTGTTCAACAAAGAAGAGTAAGTAAATCACGTAAAGGTATGCGTCGTAGCCACGACCACCTTGAAGTTACTACAACTGTAGTTTGCAAAAACTGTGGTGTTCAAACACAACCTCACCGTGTATGTCACGCATGTGGATACTACAAAGGTAACAAAGTTTTAGATAAATAGTTTTTTCTATGAATCGTAAAAACGATAATTTAGAAATTATTCAAGAGATTCCTGATGCAGAGAAATATCAAGACAGCAAGATTTCTAAAAAATCAAGTTGGTTTAATAGTTCAATTGCATTAATGGTACTCGTATTGTTTATCTTAATTGGTGTCATTATAGCAGTAGCTGTTTCATTATAATAGTAGTTAGATTATTCTAACTATATCTGCCCAGATGGCGGAATGGCAGACGCAGAAGACTCAAAATCTTCCGGTTTTACGACCTTAAGGGTTCAAGTCCCTTTCTGGGCACCATTTTAAAATTACCTCTTATCAGTTTGATAAGAGGTTTTTTCGTGCTTTTCAGAGCTTTAAACTCCTGCTTTAATTTGATAAAATTAAGAGATAAGCTCAAACTTATAATATTTCTTACTTAGAAGGTAAATATGGTAAATTCTCCAACTTGTGAAAATACCGTCTACTATTCTAGAGGAAACACTCGAAGTAGACGTACGTTTGCCTGGTTAGATTACTTAAATCGTGGTCAGTATTGGTTATACCGCTTAACCGATATCAACGCAAACCGTAAAAAGTATTTAAACTATTGCTTTTATATTGCGCTGGCCTACAACGTTATTATTTCGTTGTTGCCTATTATCGCAATTGTACCAATTATTATCAACTTTATTGCCAACCCTTATGATGCTGGCCAAGTTGATTTATTAAATAAACTCAACTACATGATGGCTAAATACATGTATGTTGAATATATTTTCTGTTTTATCTTAATTTCAGACTGAATTTTAAGATTCTTATATACAGAATATAAATATCCTTTTGTGTCTAACAGATGAAAGTCTAGAATTATTTATCTGTTTAAACCTGCCAATTTATACCAATTAACTAGCATTGTAATTCTTATCGTCTTGTTTAAAGTCTATGGTCACATCGATGCACACGGCTGATGAATTGATTACAATGTCTTAGGTTCTAAATATGTAGATGAAACAAAATTAACTACAGCTCAAGCACTATTCTACCGTTGAAATCCTGGTGAATTAATTTTTGTTACTTTATACGCGGTAAATATTTTTGGTTTAATCCCTAGATTAGTTACAGCCTTTAAAGACCAAACCATCTTAACAACTAAAACTGGTTTATGAGCCATCATTAAAAAACGTTGAAGAACACCAGTAGTTGCTACAATTTTCTTAATTATTTTATTCATTATCTTCTCATTCTTAATCTTGAAGACTGAACAAAGTTACTATAATGAATGAAGTTTAAGTCACCCTGGACAATCATTAGATAATGCTCCCAATTATTCTTCAAGCCCTAAAAACGTTTGACAAAGTTTATGATTCTGTTTAGTCACTATGACAACCGTTGGTTATGGACAAATTATTCCTCAATCACCTGCCGGTAGAATCATTTGTATTTTCTTAATTATTATTGGAATTAGTTACTACTCTTTCTACACTGTATTTTTCGTTTCTATCTACACTAAATTCTTAGATAAAAAAGATCAAGAACAACAAGATAAAGAAGAAAAATTAGTGAAAGAGGAAGAAAAACGCGCTTTAATTAATGACATGAAAAAAGAATTCGTGTCCGAGTTGCTTAAATATGGTGTAATCGAAAAAACTAATTACAATCAAGTGCAATTTGAAGAACGTCAAAAAGAACTAAAACACGAAAACATTACATTCTTAAAATCTAACGAAAAGATTACTAAAATCATTAATCGTCATGAAGCTTTAATAAATGCCAAAAATTCACTACTTGTTAATAATACATCTTCAGATTCGTTAACAACGGATAGCAAAACTGCTAACATCTTCTTAAGTTCTAACTATAATTACAAAGCAATTATAAGTCCCAACTTAAAGAAAAACCACCAAATGATTATGCTGCAATTAGATAGTGACGTTGTCTCAGCAATTTTTGCCAAAGAAGATGCTCTTACAGTTTCTGCTTTCTTTAAACCCGTGGCTCCTATTTATAAAACTACTAAAGTAGTTATTGTAGATAAAGTTACTAACATTGTAGTGGGTGAAGTAAGTGTTCAAAATGTTGTGACAGGTAAAACTAGTGTTGTTTGAAACAAATACGGAGCTCAATCCGGCATCAAAGAACAGTTCTATCAATTTAAATTTGGTAAAGATAATTTAGTTTGTGCTTACATTATTGATAAAGTTCAAAAATATAAAGAACAAAAATTGTTATCTGAATTAGAAACCGAATTATCTAACGAATTAAGTAGTTCTTTTGTCTACTTGAAATAACAAAAAACAACCGATTCAAAACCGGTTGTTTTTTTATTTAGTAGGAAAAATTAGTTGTATGAACTTATTTAGTGTAGGTTCTGTTCACTGGGAACATCGGTGCGTCCCCAATGACATAATCAATCATTTTCTTTTCTGTAATAACATCTTTTAAAGTGTCTACAGGAACAGATCCATCTCTTAAATATAAATCAAATAATTTTTTAATAACTTTTTCGTTAGTAAAGATTTGTTCACCTGGATGTTCTTTTTGGTAAGCAGCGTTAACAGTTTCGTATACTGTTTCCATTACATGTTTACCAGTCATGTAACTTGCAGCTTGGCCAGGGAATGATAAGTAACGAATAGATTCATTACTAATATCCCCAACACCTAACGCTGATTTATTATGTAAGTAATTTCTTACATCAGCAATTGAAGCACCTTGACCTAATGAACCATCAGTAGAACTAAATTTGCCGTGGAAGGCTGTATCTACTGCTTGACGCATATTTCTTAATTGGGCTTCGTTTAAGAAACCGTAGTATTGAAGCATGTTGCCTAATTCAGTAGCTACACCTCAACCAGCTTTATTATCTTGAAGTTTGAAAGTACCGCTATTTGCTTTATCTCAGTAAATACCATTTTGGAAGTTTTTAATTTGTTCTGCTGGTAAACCGTGAATGTCTCCAGCTACAAAACCTTGAGCATCTTCACCTTTGAAACTTACAGGTAAACCACTACTGTAATTTACATTATTTGGTTCACTAGATTTCACTTGTTTACCGTAAGCACCAATTTGGTTTTCGAATCATTCAATAAAGACTGCTCAACCTTCGTGGTAAGATGTGAAGGCGAAGGCAGGACCTTTTTTATTGTTTACTTGAGCACCGTATAAAATTTCGTAAGAACCTTGAGTACGGTGGCCTAAAATGGTTTCGTGTGAAGTGAATGAAGTTTCGCTTCATTTTTGTAAATCATTATATGGGTCAACGTTTAAATAGAATGAGTCGTCGCCAAAGTAACCTTCTTCACCAACCCCAGCCACATCTCTTTGGTTGTAGTAGTATGGCACAATCTTAAAGTTATGTGTTTTTTTAGTAAAGTGACCATTTTCGTATTTGTTTTCGTATAAATCGGCTAACATTCTGTAATCACGGTATTCAGTGAATGTTGAACATAAAATAGATTTTTTAGGGTAAGAACCGTATGTACCATCTTGATTTCAAGCAGTTCAGTAGCCTTTTTCTACTAATTGTTGTTTTCAGTATGTGTATTGTTCTACTGTAATGCCGTATTTATTTAATTGGTCTTGTGTAGGAACTTGAGCACCTAGTAAGATATCGTAGTCAGCTTGACCGAATTTAGATACATTATTACCAGTTTGTTCTCTACCTCAGAAGAAATCTTCATCATTTAATCATTGGTTAAAGCTTAATCAGTTTTGCTTTCATTCATTAGCGTTACTGTCAGTTTTTTGACCTAAGTATTTAAAAGTTAATTGTTTTTCTTGTGGTAAATTTGGACCCACACCATCAGTATCAATTTTAACGTTAGTAGTTCAAGAGTCAGTAGCTTTTAATGTACCTTGAACTGCATCAGCATCAACATATTTATGACCTGTTTCTAAATCGACTACGGCGTTAGCTAAAGCTTGCATGTTGTCGATACCAGCGTTAGTATCTTTTACCCCGTTTTGGAACACTTGTTCAGGACTTAAACTACTTGTAGTAGAGAATTGTAATAAGTGAGTGTAAATCTTTTCACCTACATCACTATTTTTCATTCAAGATAGCCCAACATTTTTAGCATTTAAATCTTCAGCAGTTAAACCTAAACCGTATAACTTATTATTAGTAAGAGGATCAACATAAGTTCTTTCGGTTTCAGGTTCTACTTTTTGAGTTAAAAAGGCTCTTGTTGTACCACCGAAGCCATAACCACTGCCTTCTTTAATTGCGCCAGCAAAATAAGTACCTACAAAATAAGTTAAGAAAGCATTTAATTGAGTTTGAGCAGCTTCTGCAGCTTTTTTATAAGCATCTTTTTGTTCTTGTGAAGCGCTAGAATTTTCGACAGTTTGTACGTTTTGTTCTAAATAATTAGTTTTAGGATAATCAGTTGCGTCTTGAGGTCCATTAATCACTTCGTCAATAGTAATATGACCGTCTGTGTTAGGAGATTTATGAGTTGGATTAGCTCAGTAAGCTAATTCTTTAGAGTATAAATTTTTTAACAAGTCGGCAATAAACAATCTTTGTACAATAATAGATTGTGCTACACCGTTTTTAGCCCCTGTTTCAAAGTTAGTTTGTAATTGCAATAAATAACCTTTGAATTCGTTTAAAGCTACAATAGATTTAGTTAAATCTTTATCTACTGTAATAGAAGCGTTCGCATTATCTTTTACATAATCACTGAAGGCGTCACAAGGGTATAACTTAGCGTTATCAGTTGGCACACCACCTAATCAGTCAATATGAGTTGTGTAATTTTCTAATTCTTGTTCTAAGTTAAATAAAATTGAGTTGGCTCACACCACTTGGTCTGAATTTAGTTTTAAACTTTCGCTGTCGCCAGCAATTTTTTTAAACATACTAATGTATTTTTCGTTTAAATTAATTAATTTAGTAGCGGTGTCAGAATTAACTAAACCGTAATTAGAATTCTTCATTAATTCCTTTTTTTGATCACTGTATTCTTTGTATGCATTTAATACAGGGTTGGCTTGTGTAGTAGGATTAGCAGTTGTTTTATCAGTAGACTCTGCAGTTGAACTACATGAAGATAAACCTACAGCTAATGGTACTACTGTAAGTGCAGTGGCAAGCACGCCAAAAGTAGAAAATAAAATTTTCTTTGTCACTTTTTTCATAATAAATATACCTATTCTAAGTTGAGTCGTCATCTCAACTTAGCCTTTTCTTTTCGTCATCGTTATTAATCAAAATAACACTTTAATTATAAAAAAATTACAATCTCGTTTTTTGCATAATGTAAGGTAAAAAACGACAAAATCACATCGAATTCATCACTTTAGTGAAGTTTGGTGAATTTTTTCTAATATAGTATTTTCGGCCTAATAATTTCTATTTATAATAAAAAGATATTCACTAAAAATATGACAAGAAAAAAGTTCTCACGAAGAGAACTTTTTTTCTTTTGGTTTATTTTTGTACTTTTACTACAGCGTGTTTAATAATTGCGCCTTTGTATTCGTAAGCGTTAGAAATTACGTAAGCTACCGCTTGAGAGGCTACCGCACCGTCTTCTACTAACTCAAAGGCTTGCATAATATTTTCATCAAACGGTTCACCAACGTTCACAACAATTTGGTGAATGCCTAATTCAGCTAAACCGTTTTGTAACATACCTAAAATCATTTTAAAGCCATACACATAGTTTTGAACTTCACTTGAAGCTACCGGAGCGTTCACTACCTTAGTTAATTGTTCGATTGCGTTTAATAAAGCATCAAATTTTGATTCGATTAAACGGTCAACTTTTCTTTCAACTTCGGCTTTAGATTTTTCTTCTAGTTCTGCATATTTTTTGTCGACTAATTCTTTGGCTTCTTTAGCCTTTAAAGTAACTTTAGTGATGTAGTCTTCGTTAATCTTTTCAATTTCTCTTTTTAATTGACTAGTTTCTAAAGTTAATTTATTCACTAAGTTTTTAGCATCATCTAACTCTTTAGTTAATTGAGAATTAGTTTCGTTTAATGCTGCAATTTGTGCATCAGTAGTATTTGCTTGTGATACAGTTTCTTCTACTGGTGTAGTTTCAGCGTGAGTTACATTGTCTTCGTGTTGTTTATTGTGATTGTGTTTATGATGCTTGTCCATGTTTATTTACCTCTTTCATCACTTTTTCGTTTCATGAAATTGTTTCTTTATTGTCACCTAATTCGTTCATTAATTCTTTTAATTGTTTAATTTGGTCTTTTGTTAATGAATTAGCTTTTGCAATTCTCACAACAACAACTAAATCACCCTTAGTCATTGAACTGATTGATAATAAAGTTTTCTTCTTTTCGATGTGAGCACCATAACCATGTAATTTAATTTGGTCATCGTGTTTTGTACCGGCAGGAATATCCATTTCCATTTCACCTCAAGGTGTCACCACTTTAGTTTTTCCACCAACAATTGCAGTTAACGGATCAATTCATGCAATGGTGTAAATATCATTACCGTGTCTTTCGAAGAATTGACTTGGAGCCACTTGCATAATTAAATAAAGGTTACCAATTTTACCATCGTATTCGTTTCCTTTATTAGAAACCACTAAGTGTTCTCCATTATCGATTCCCATTGGAATAGTAACCGTTAAAGAAACTTCTTCTTTAATGAAGCCATTTCCTTTACATTCAGTACATTTATTTTTAATAGTTTTGCCTTGACCACGACAATCAGGACATACTTGTTGACTTCTCATCGTACCAAATGCTGTATTACGTTCAGTAAAGACAAAGCCTTGGCCGTGACAAGTTTTACATTCTGTAACGTCATCAGGGTTTTGACCACCTGTACCGTGACAATGAGAACAAGTTTTTTCTCTTGTAAATTTAATTTTTTTATCAGTACCTTTAATTGATTCAATAAAGCTTAAGTTAACCAACAATTCGATATTGACTGATTTTTGTTGTTGGCTTTTTCTAGATGAAGAACTAAAGCCGCCACCCATACCACCAAACATTTGGCTAAAGATGTCACCAATGTCGCCAAAACCTTCAAAGTCACCGAAATCCATGTTAGAGTAGAAACCACCTTGGCCACCACCCATTTGTGGTCCGTCAAAGCCGAATCTATCATAATTAGCTCTTTTACTTTCGTCGCTTAAAACTTCATAAGCTTCTGAAACTTCTTTAAATTTTTCTTCAGCATCAGCTGCTTTGTTTACGTCTGGATGGTATTGTTTTGCTAACTTTCTGTAAGCTTTTTTAATCTCATCACTAGAAGCAGTTTTGCTAACTCCTAGCACTTCATAATAATCACGTTTGTTTGCCATAATAATCCCCTTTTCTAAATATTTTACCATATCAATTAGCAATATTAATGTTAGAGTGCTAATTGCTAATTAATATCTAAATTCTTTTGAAAAAAACACAAAAAAACTATGAGGAAACAGACATAAAGTGTAATAATATAAATACAAGATATTTATTTATGGAGAATATAAAATACATGAAGAAATCAGAATTAGTTGTAAAAACTTTAAGTGAACACTTCTTTAGAAATGTTCAATTAGGTATTTACTACGTTGACTTAGCTTCTCAAGCTAGCTCAATGGGTATGGTAAGCTTTGCTAAATACATTAAGAGCTTATCTGACGATAAAATTACTATTCATAAAGACTTAATTTTCAAATACTTAACTTCAATCGATCAAGAATTAATTGGTAACTGTAAAGAAGTTGAATTCAAAAAATTTGACAATGCTCGTCAAATTGCTAAAGAATTATTAGAAATCGAAAGAACTATTAGAAGTGAAGTAAGCGAAATTGCTGGAATTTGCTTAAAAGAAGACGACTTTGAATCATTCAATTTCTGACAATGATTCGTAAAAGATGGCTTAAAAGACTTTGACGAAATTCAAGAAATTAACAGTGCATTCGACGCATCTGAAGACTTATTATTAATTGATAACACAATTGATAAATTAATTTCTGAAAACAAATAGAAGCCTGATGACACCAAATTCAAAATAAGATCCAATCTTATTTTGAATTTTCTTATTTTATTCGTTAGTAGCGACAGTGCAATAAGTTGCTGACGTCCTGTTCAAGCATAAAATGCTTAGAAAGGAATTCAGAACACGATGTTAAACCCTTTAAAAAAAGTCTCAAACAAGCACTTATCCAAAGTAATTTCTAAACAAGTAATGAAAGATTTTAAAGCTTTCTTAGAAAGTTCTAAAAAGGATGGTATCCCACAATCCAGAAATGGGTATTATTACAGAAACTTGTTTACTTTAAACGGAGTTTTAAAAGTTAAAATTCCGCGTACCAGATCTGGAGATTTTTCAAGTAAAATCTTAAAAAAATTCGAACGTTCTAATTATGATTTTGAAGCTTTAATTGCTAAATTATTACAAGCTTTCATGTCTTATGATGAAGTTGTTAAGTATTTAAAAGAAAATTTACAAGTTACTATCGGTCACTCAATCATTAACAAAATCGCTAAGCAATTAAAAAGCGAAAAGTTTATGTTTATCAAAACCGACGAACACTTTGACAATATCATCTTAGATAGTTGAGAATACAAAATCAGTTATTGAGAAGATGTGCACACTAATACAATCATTAAAAAATCAGTTCGTGGTATCCGTAATAAAGAAAACATGGTTTTCAAAACAATTGCTAAAACCATTTATACAGTAACTGGTATTGATGCAGACGGATTCAAAAGACTATTATTATTCCAAAGTGTGGAACGTAGTAAATTAAATGACTTTGATTACAGATGCTTTGCAGCTGTTCACAGAGGCTTAAATAATTCACCAAGCAATATCTACATTGGTAAAAATTTAACTCTAGAACCACAAAGATTACAAGAATACTTCCCAGAATCTAAAATTCAATTTATTCAATCTAAAGCCCACAAATTAACAGCTGAGCTAGCCGAATAATTTATAATCAATAATCTCAATAACCAGGCTAATCTTTAGCGCTGGTTATTTTTTATATACAAAAAAATCAAGAGTCGTTTAAAACTCTTGATTTTTCTATTATTCTTGGCTCTCAATATTAGTTTTGAATCCGTGGGCTTCCATAGCCTTTTTGTATAATTCCAAACCATAACGAGAGTTTTGGATTAAATCATGTAGCATTTGTAAATGTATTACTTTGACATTAGTCAAGTTAGCATCGCTACGAACAAAGACGTTTAAGAAACCAAAATCTTTATCCGAAATTTTGAAGTAGTTATTGTCAGAATGTAACCAGCGGTCCAATTCTTCTACTTCCTTACTAAACGCTTTTAGTAAGTTTTTATCACGACGGAAGAACACTGTTGATCCTTTGTGATTTAACTTGGTAATCTTACTCATCATTTTGTCCCGTTGTTCGTTAGATAGACCGGGTGATGACACTCTTTCTTGGAGAATAATAATTCTTTTAACAATTCTTTTTAGTTTTCTGTTACGTGCTAATAAATCTTTATAAGCATCGATTAATTTAGTAATTCATTTTAGTTTATCACGGACATCTTCCTTAAATAAAGCTAACGGATTTTCAAACGCCGTTTTTACGGTAGTTTTAGTATATTCGTAATACTTGTTCACAAAGGTGTTGGATAAGATAGTAAATTCTTTATTAATCTTTTTGGTGTGGTAAGCGTGTGTGAACACTTTTAAGAACATATTCTTAGAAGCATACCCTAAGATCTCGTTCACATAATCAGCCACCAAACCGTTTTTAAAAGTTTGTTTTTGTGAAACCACTTGTGTTTCAGTCACTTCAGATTTATCTGTTAACGTCTTAGTTTCTGAAGTTTTTGTTGTTACTTCTTCAATCACTTCATTAGTGTCATTAGAATTATTCAACAATTGTTTAAGAACAGTAACGTAAGCTTCACTTCTTATATTATTATTCATATCTAATCTTTCTTATTCATTCTAGAACCGAGATTACATATTAGTGTAAGCATCAATGCCTAAGATACTTAAAGCATTGTGTAACACAACTTTTACAGCGTGAACTAAAGTTAATCTTTGAGTTGTTAACGCTAGGTTAGTTTCGTCGATTAATTTAGTTGTACCGTAGTAACCATGGAATGTTTTAGCTAAGTTGTAAATGTAGTTAGCTAATTTGTGTGGTTCAAAGTTATTAGCTACATTGCTTAAAGTGCTCTTGTAGAAGTTAAGTTGTGCTAATAAATCTTTTTCTACTTCTTCAGTTAATAAATCAGCTTTAAAGTCAGTGGCACTGTTGAAGTATTCTTTACCTTTTTCTAAAATACTTGAAGCTCTTGCGTGAGCGTATTCAACGTAGTAGATTGGGTTGTTGTTGTCTTTTTTAGTAGCTAAATCTACGTCTAATTCAATGTGTGTTTGAGAAGATACAGAGATTAAGAATCATCTTGCAGCATCTTTTCCAACAGCGTCTACTAAATCTCATAAAGTTAATGATTTACCAGAACGTTTAGACATTTTGAATTCTTCGCCATCTTTAACTAATCTTACCATTTGCATACATAATACTTTTAAAGCTTCTTCTGGGTAGCCTAAGCAACGTAATGCAATTGACATTCTTGTGATGTAGCTGTAGTGGTCAGCCCCTCAAATGTTAATTAATTTTGTTGGTTTTGGTTCACGGTTTAATTTAATCATGTGGTAAGCAATATCTGGCATGAAGTAAGTTGGCATACCGTCAGATTTAATTAAAACTCTGTCTTTGTCATCACCAAATTTAGTTGTTTTTAATCAAGTAGCTCCATCTTGTTCGTAAACATTATCTCCTAACATTTCAATTGTCTTAGGAATTAATTTGTTCTTGTGGATTTCTAATTCACTGTAGTAAATTTCGATGTGAGTACCTAAAGCAGCTAAGTCATCTTGAATTTGTTTTAGTAAGTAATTTCTAGAGAAAGTTCTAATTTCTTGGTTAGCTTCTTGGTCTTCAATTACAAAAGTTTCCATGTTAATTGGAGTATTGACAAATTTATCACCGAATTCTGCTTTAAGATCTTGAGCTACTAATTTAATTTCTTCACCATGATATGAGTTGTCTGGTAAAGCGATGTCTTGACCAAATAATTCTTTATAACGCACTAAAACTGATGAAGATAGCATGTTCATTTGGTTACCAGCATCATTCACGATGTATTCAGTCACAACATCGATACCGACTTTTCTGCTTAAAGCAGCAATTGCATCGCCAAATACAGCGTTTCTTGCGTGGCCAATGTGTAAGTAACCTGTTGGGTTAGCAGATACGTATTCCACGTTGTATCTTTCGTTTCTCTTTTCGAATACTGGGAAGTCATCTTTTTCAGCTTCGATTTGTTTAAATAATTCTTCGTTTACTGCTGGAGATACGTAGAAGTTAATAAAACCTGGTCTTACAATTTCCACTTTTTCAAATAAACGTTTGTCCATGTTGTCGTAAATTTCTTGAGCAATATCCATTGGAGATTTGCCTTTACCTACGATTGTTTTAGTTAATAACATTGCCACGTTTGTGTTGAAATCACCAAACTTTACACTCTTAGATTTATCTACTGTAAAGTTTACTTCTGGATAACTTAATATAAGCAATGCTTGTTTAATTACTTTATTAATTTTTTGAATAATCATAATAGTCACCTGTTCCTAATATCTTAAACTTTTCCCATAAAGTTCGAAAGTACGTGTCTGAGTTAATGATTTAATACTATCAATGAACTTTTGGATGCTTAATTTATCTATTTTTTTCTTACCGAAATCTTTTCTAGTAAGGTAATAATTGGTTAAATCTTCGATACTTCTATTAGATACGAAATATGTTGGTAATTCGTTATCGTATCGATGTAAAAAGACACTTAATAAAAGAGTCATGTGGAAATATTGGCTAAATTCTTCTAAACCAAAATCATCTAAGAACAATACGTCAACCGTTTTTAATTTATTCACGATTTCTCGGATTTCGTATTGTCCTTCATCTCCACTATTAAAATATTCTTTAATTTTTTCGATTAAATTTGTGATGGAAATAAAACAAATTGTTTTGTCGCTCTTTGCTAACTCATTAGCAAAACCAGCTAATAAATAAGTTTTCCCCACTCCCATGTCGCCATGAAGATAGAAACCTCGATACTTCTTTTCTTTTAACTGTGACCTAATTTGTAAAATCAACTTATTCCTGTAAGTGTTCCCACGAATTGTCATTACATCGTTTTTGTTAATACCGATGTGTTTGTATTTAGCTGGTAAGTCACTAATTCAAAAGTTTTGAGCGGTATGAATGTCTTCGTCAGCTTGTAGTTTTTTCTCACAAATCCTGAATTCGGTTTGTAATTCGCCTGATTCATCTCGGTAGAAGTGCTCGTGATATCCATTGGCCGGACAAATACCAGTTGTATCTTTTTGACATTCCTTTCAACTAGTATCAATGGCTAAAATCTTTAGCAAATGCTTATCAATTTCCGAGTCAGTAAAAGAAAGATTGATAACAAAATCAATCTTTTTTGCTTCTTTGAGTAATTTCTTTTTTGTATCTGAAAACGATTTATGGGTTGTTTTAGCTTTAGCCATGACTAAATTTTTCCTCATGGATCATCTAAATTAGCGTAAGTATCCGCTTTTGATCCTTCACCTGTGATACTAATAATTTTATCATTATTTTCTGATAATACTTTTGCATCATCTTTCGCATGATTTTTAGACATGGTTTTAAATAATTTTGTACTTGGTCTACGGTGGTTTGAGACACATTGTAAGTATTGAATAATTGCTTCTACAGAGTTAATACCTAAGTTGTTTACAGTTTTTGCAACTTTTTCAATGTATTTTGGGACTAAACGACCTGAGTTTTTAAATAATGAGAAATCTACAATGACATTGATGATTGGGTCAGGTAACAAGAATTTGTTTCTAATTCTGTTTAACACCTTAGTAGTTTCTAAACTTAAATCTTCTTTAGTAATTGATAAGATATAGTTTTCTGTAGTGATTTGTCTGTAATCATTTAAGACATAGTTAAAGTTGTCTAAATTAGTATCGTATGAGAAGATTTCAAAGTTTCTATTAATCTTAGTCAAGATTTTGATATCTTCTTCTGATTTCATGAACTTGATTCTTTCAATGTTCATTTGTAAAACAGAATATGAAATTTCGTAATGAGTCTTTGAATCAGCTAATACTAGACTTGCTTTAACGATTGCATAAATATCATCTTCAGTTAAGTTAAAGTTCTTGTAAATAGATAATAATTGAGCTTTAGATTCTGATGAAATAACCACGTTTAAATGCGTAGCAGAAATCAATCTGTTATATAAAGCGGTGAAGTCTAAAGCGTTTAAATGAGTGACTTCGTGATTTTCTAATAATCAATCAATACCAACACTGACGTCTTGGTAGTTAGCTTTAATTACAAAGTTATTAAATTTATAAACTAATTGTTTGTAGCCAAAATCAGTTAAACATTTCTTTAATAAGTTGTTTAATTCTGGTTTTTCAATAAATTCTCTGTACGACAAAGTACCATTTAAAAAGAAAACAGTGGTTTTACTTGCCACATCATCTTTTATAAAGGTTTTTAATAAACCAATAGATTCTAGTTTATGTCTTTCTTGGACGAATTCATCACGACTAATGCCTAAGGTATTGTAAAGTTGTTCTTCTGAAACTAAGTTTAAACTAGTATATTTTTGCAAACGTACTTGTTCAAACATAAACCTATAGATTGCCACAGCTTTTACGCCAATAATTGGCATGTATAGTTCATTTAAAGCTGAATCACTAAATTCTGAACCGTAGTTTAAGTAGATTTCGAATTTATCCATTTTTTTAAAAAAATTTGACATAGCAAAAAATGCTCCTTATTAATTTGAATTATTGATGACGTTTAAAAATACACAAAACCGTATTTCTATATTAGGGTTATCAAAGAAATGCGAATTGGTGGATATCTTAGTTTCTTGATGATTAGGCTTGTGTTAATATCTCATGGACCTAAGATGGTCAACAATTGAGACGACTAGTTAATTATAGCATTTAGACACTCGCTATAAAAAAGAAAAAACCAGATTTTTCTTAGGATTCTAAAAGTCAGTTTTCTCTTACAAAAACAGAAAAAAATTGTAGTCGAAACTACAATTTTTATCGTGTGATTATTTTTGACATTTAGGACAGAAATGTGTGCCCCGGCCGTTCACTTTTTTAAATTCAATAGTTGTATCGCATACCTTACAAGGTTGTTTAGCTCTACCGTGAATTTGTAAAAATTCTTGGTATCCCCCGGTTGATAATTCATTTACTTTAAAACTGTGAATTGTAGTCCCGTTGTGAGCAATTGCGTTTTGTAAAATTACTTTAGAGTGTGCCGCAATTGCGTTACATTCTTCTAAACTTACATCTTTACCTAAACGTTCAGGATGAATGCGTGCCGCGAATAGAACTTCATTTACATAAATGTTACCTAAGCCAGCTACCACTGCTTGGTCAAGTAAAATAGTTTTAATTTTTTTGGTTGATTTATGAATCTTATTGAATAAAAATTCACCAGTAAACTCTTCATCAATTGCATCGATAGCTAATTTATGTACAGAGGGTAAGAGTTCAGGATCGCTATTGTTTAAAATTTCAAAGGTACCAAATTTTCTCGTGTCGTAGTATCTTAAGACACAATCATCTAAATAAATTTCGGCACATAATTGTTTTAAACTAGGTTCGCTACCAATCGCTTGCACAAATAACTTACCTTCCATTCTTAAATGAACAACAAAGGTTTTATTATTAGTTAAATGGAAAATTAAAAATTTACCCTTCCGACTAATGCTAGTAAAAGTTTCACCAACCATAAATTCTTGAAATTGACTCACAGTAGCGTTTTTTAATAATTTAGGATAATGCATGTCAATTTTTGTAATTTTATGGCCTGGAACTTTTTTAGATAAATAAGTAATTACTGTTTGTACTTCTGGTAATTCAGGCATAATTAGAACCCAAACAAGTCAATTTGAGCTTGTTCTTCCTTTAGATATTTTTTTAAACCATTAATTTTATATTGGTCCATCATTTGTAATAAAGCAGCATTATTTACTTTTTTAAATTCAAAATCACGTACAGATAAATCAGTGAGTTGTTGACAGTCAATAGTAGCTAATTGTTTGCACATTAATGCCATTTCTTTACTCTCGTTAAACTTCTTTTGGTTAGTAACAGTCAACTCTGATAAGTTGTTGTAAATGTTTTCTAAAGAATCGTATTTTAGTAATAATTTAATCCCAGTTTTAATTCCGATTCCCTTTACACCCGCTAAATTGTCTGAAGAATCGCCAACCACACCCTTAAAATCAGGTACTTGGTTTGGTCTTAAACCATAGTTTAACTCCGCAAAATTCGCTAATGTATGAATTTGAATGTCTTTTAAACCTGATTTAATTAGATACACAGAAGTGAAAGCATTCACTAGTTGCAACATATCTTTATCAGAGCTGTAGACATCTACTTGCA
Organism: Ureaplasma ceti; assembly: GCF_040369755.1. Classification (NCBI taxonomy): domain Bacteria; kingdom Bacillati; phylum Mycoplasmatota; order Mycoplasmoidales; family Mycoplasmoidaceae; genus Ureaplasma; species Ureaplasma ceti. The sequence continues at coordinate 31,944 of NZ_BAABQM010000002.1, forward strand.
CATGATTTTCACTCATTAATTTACTAAATGATCCGATGAAATCATCAGCTTCAATACCTTCTTGTTTAATAACATTGAAGCCCATTAATTGTAAAGCTTCTTGGATTAGTGGCATTTGTTGAACTAACTCTTGTGGCATAGCTTTTCTACCAGCTTTATAGTCAGAAAACGTTTCGTGACGGAACGTTTTTTTACCGTAGTCAAACGCCACTAAACAGTAGTCATAATTACCACTTTCTTTAATTTTGAAACAAGTTTCCATCATAAGTTTTAATGCATTGACAGGGTATAAGTTATGTTCTGTAGCATATACCGCTAAATTATAAGTTGCATAAAACATTCTGTACGTTAATGAATTACCATCAATTACTACTGCTTTCATCTAATTTTCTCCTTTTACAATGTCTAAGATTAAGTAGGTATCTCTATAAGTTTTTAAATCCACAACTAAATATTTATAACCTTCAGCTTTTTGTTTTAAGTCATCAACGTTATCGAAGGAATATAACACATAAGGTTTATTATCTTCTACAACATTTCACTTTAACATTGGTTTACCTTTAGTAGTTTGCGACGCTATCACGTTAGTTACTTCTACTAAAGACTTGCATGTACTATTTTGGTTATCTTCTAAATGAATTAATCCTAACCGTTTAGCATACTGATCGAATTTTTCAATTTGGGGATTTTTAACAAAGCTAACCCCTAATAATTTATATTCGTAATCAAAGTATAATGTTTTATCTTCTGTCACTTCTTCGTTTAAGTCTAAATCAAACAAGAAGTTACCGTTTTTATCAATAAGGTTTAACTTACTGTTAGTGATTTTATCCATGTTAGCTAACAAGAATTGTCTTCTGTTATCCAAGCAATCAAACGCTCCTACTTTAATTAAGGATTCTAAAATTTTGTTTGAAACACCGTTATTAGACAAGATAGCTAAGGCTTTAACAGCTGAAGTAAATACTTGGTTTTCTTGTTGTTGTCTGATTGAGATAATCTTTTTCGCTGTTTCTTTACCCAAACCTGTTATTGAAGTTAATGAGAAAATGATACTCTTATTGTCAATTACAAAGTTAGTGCTAGACAAGTTAATGTTTGGTCTTTCAATTTGAATGCCTAGTTCTTTAGATTCTTTAATGTACGCCGCAACTTTTTCTTTAGAAGAATCCCCAAAACTCATTAGCACACTAATAGTTTGTAAAGGGTAATGAGCTTTCAAATAAGATAGTCAATAACTAATGTAAGAATATGCTAATGAGTGAGAGTGGTTAAAGCCGTAGCTTGCAAATTGTTCCATGTAGTTAAAAATTTCTAAAGCATCTTCTTCTTTGTAATTATTTTCAATTGCTGCAGAGACGAATTCTGACTGCATCGCTGCAATCACATCCTCTTTCTTTTTACTAATCGCTCTTCTAAAGTTGTCTGACTTAGAACCATTAAATTGTGCAATGATTTGCACTAATTTAATAATTTGTTCTTGGTAAATGATTACCCCATAAGTAGGTGACAATACTTCTTGAATTTCTTGGTTCAAGTATTGTGGCTGTTCATTAGCTTTACGTCTGTTTAAATACAAGTTAATGTTTTGCATTGCTCCAGGACGATAAATTGCAGACACTACGGAAATATCTTCAATGGTGATGGGTTTCATCCGTTTTAGAATTTTTCTCATCCCGTCAGATTCTAATTGGAAGATTCCGTTAGTTTCTCCGCGCGCTAATAATTTAAAGGTTGTTTCATCAGATAAATCGATGTCAAATAAATTAATGTCAATATTTTTAGTGTATTTTATTAACTTTAAAATATTGTCTAAAATGGTTAAATTTCTTAGACCCAATAAGTCCATTTTAATTAACCCTAGCTCTTCTAAATACTCCATTGAGTATTGACACATACTCCGATTATTTAACCCGCTTTGAATTGGTAACACTTCTGTTAACTTAGTGTTAGATAATACAATTCCAGCAGCATGGGTACCAAATTGTCTTGGAATGCCGATAATTTTTTTAGCCAAATCAAATAGGTGGGGATTTTGTACATATTCTTGCTGTAAAACCTTACTTTTTTTAATTGCCCCATCTAAATCTTCTTCATACTGTAAACCAATATTTTTACAGATTTTATCTACGATGGCTAAGTTAGTACCTAATACTCTCGCAGAGTCTCTAATAGCTGTTTTAGCTTTAATTTTTGAGAACGTAATGATATGAGCCACATGGTCTAAACCATATTTTTCAAATAAATAATCAATTACTTCTTCTCTTCTAGAATCCATGATATCAGTATCAATATCAGGCATACTTAATCTTTCTTTATTTAAAAATCTTTCAAAAATTAAACCATTAGTGATTGGATCAATGTCGGTAATTTTTAATAAGAAAGATACTAATGAACCAGCAGCACTTCCTCTTCCGGGGCCTACAATAATTTTGTTGTTTTTAGCTCAAGTAATGAAGTCTTGCACAATTAAGAAATAATCATTAAAACCCTTAGAATCAATCACGCTCAATTCATATTTAGCTCTATCCACATAAATTTGCTTGTCTAAATTTGGATGCTTAGTTAAATATTTTTTTAAATTGTTTTTAACTAAAGTTTCTAAATATTTTTTTGAACTTAATCCTTCAGGAACGGGGTATTGTAAGATGTTTTTAGAATGGTCTTCTTCTAAAACTAAATCCACTTGTTCCAATAAATGCGTTAAGTTGGTTAACGCTCTTTCTGAATAGTGTTTTTCCATCATTTCTTGACTGTACAAACACAAAGCTTCATTAGTTTCTTTAATAAAGTCAGGGTTTAATGTTTCGTTATTTTTGATAGCTTGTAATAATTGGTAAGCATCAAAATCACTAGGAGTTTGAAACCTTGCCTCATGGCACGCAATAACATTATCTTGCGTATCATCAATAACATAAAAGTTAGGGTGTGATCATTGAAAGTCCCCAAATAAGCAGATGACAAATAAATCATCACCTAAATACTGACTCAAGTCGTAAGATAAGTTAGTCATAATATTAGAAGAAATTTCTAATAATTTTTTATAACCGGCTTGGTTTTTAGCAATTAAAACCAGTTGTGATGCTTGATAAATGATTTTTAATCCTAAAACGGCTTTTAAATTATTTTGTTGGCATAATTTATAAAACTCTAATGCACCGTACATTACGTTTTCATCAACTAAGCAAGCTACTGGTCATCCTTGTTCTAACGAAAAATTCACAATATCGCTAGTTGATAAAGTAGACGATAAGAATGAGTAATGTGAATGGACATTTAAATTAGGATATAAATTCATGTTATTCTCCTTTAAGCATTTTTTGAATTTCAGCTTCCACTAATTGGCTATCTTCAAGTTTGTCTAACTTGAAACCACTAGCTAATCTGTGACCACCACCGCCAAATTTATTGGCAATTAAGTTCACAGGATATTCTCTACTTCTAATAGAGCATTTGTAAATATTTAAATCTTCACTATAGTAGATGTATAGTCAAATTTTGACTTCTATAAAATTAGCCATTAAATAAATTTTGCCTGATAAGTTAATGTCTTGGTAGCGTTCTTCAATCATTGGTTTATCAATGTATAAAGTAGCATAACCTTCTTCGTGAGCCTTCACATAAGTGAACAACTCATTATCTAGTTTAGCTTCGTCAAACGTTCTTAAATACAGTTGATTATGAATAGCTTCACGGTCAAAGTCGTATGTCATCATTCATGCCATAACTTCAAAAGTAATTTTAGTAGTGTGGTCATATAAGAAACGATTAGTGTCTGTAATTAAGCCAAAATACAAGGCTTGCAATAAACTCTCATTAACCTTTCAACCATTAGTTTTTAAAATCAAACTCACCATTTCACAAGTTGAAGATCTTGCATCTTCTACTCACTCATAATCTGCAATGGTTTCAATTTTAATATGGTGGTCAATTCTTAGTGTTTCTTGACATTCTTTATGCAATTGGCTTAAGACTCTAGCAGTATTTGCAGTATCACAAATAATACCTAAGGCTTCATGACAAAATTCTGCATCTACAGATTTTTGTGCTACTCTAAAAAATTTAGGTACTCTTTTTAATACATCTTCAGTTAAACCTGCAATCCGCACATCAATTTCTGGGAAATTTAATAAGATCGCTTGTTGTAGTGCGTAAGTACTACCTAACGCATCACAGTCCGGTAGTTCATGGGGGAATAGAACTACTTTTTTATAAACGGCCAATTTTTCTGTTAAAAAATTAGTTACGCTTTGTAAATTCATTTCCATTGTATGTTTCCAATCAAGTGTGTTTTTCTAACACATTTTCCATAATGCTATCAATTAAATCTAATGATTGTTCTAATTTTTCAGCTACTTCTAATTTAGGTTGAGTAGTTGGGTTTTTTGGTGCAAAGACAGAACAAGAATCGTTGTAAGGTAAAATTGATAAATCGTGTGTACCAAAGAATTTAGCTTTAGTAATAATGTCTTCTTTTTCGTAAGTTAATAATGGTTTTAACACTAAGAAGTCATCTAATACTTTAGTAATAACTTGCATGCTTTCTAAAGTTTGACTAGCTACTTGTCCAATTGATTCACCTGTAGCAATAGCACTTAACTTGTGTTCTAACGCAATTCTCTTAGCAATTCTAAAGAAGTAACGTCTCATTAAAGTAATTCTGTAACTTTCTTTTGCGATGTGTGTTAATTCGTGTTGCATACTTGAGAAGTCACATACATATAATTTTGAGTTACATAATCTGTTATCCATCGAAATTACTTTAGCTAAATCTCTTACTTTTTGTAAAGCTCTTTCACTAGTGTGTGGCGGTGTAATAAACGTAATAAAGTCTACAGCTAAACCACGGTTCATTAATAATTTAGCCGCTACTGGAGAGTCTAAACCACCAGAAAGTAACACTAACACTCTACCGTTAACACCAACTGGTAAACCAGATAACCCCATGATTCTACGACCAAAAATTACGGCCTTATGATCATTTTTAATTTCTACGTTTACTGTTAATTCTGGGTGGTGTAAATCTACCTTTAATTCAGTATTTTCTAAAATGTTTCCAGCAACAATGTTTTTAATTTTCATTGAATCTAAGAAATAATTTTTGTTTTGTCTTCTTGATTCTACTTTAAAAGTTTTGTAGCCATGTGTTGCAACTTCTTGTTGTGCCACGGCTAATGTGCAAGCTCTTACATCATTAATATCATCGCTCACTAAATGTGCAACATTAATTGAGTGAATACCAGGTACAAATCTTAAAATTTCGATAATCTTTTCTACGTCATTATTTGATAAATTAGAAATTTTCATGTTGTCGTAGAAATATTCGATATTTAATCCTTCAAAGTCGTGCAACGCTTGTTTAATGTTTTTGTATAACACTCTCACAAAAGTCATTCTGTTCTTACCTTTTAAAGTAAGCTCACCATATTTAATATATAAAATTGATTCCATTATTTATCCTCACTTTCAAATCATTCTCTATCTTCTAAACTAAGTTCTGGGCTGACACCCATTTTAATATAGTTGTCATATCATAATCTTGCTGAATCAACTCAGTATTTAAATTTATCTAAACTTAAAGTAAAATCTACTAACTGAATTTCTCTTTCAAACACATTACAACTATTTGGATCGATATAGTCATCTCTCTTTAAGAAACAAATTGCAAAAATTCCGTGATTAATATGTCTTAAGTAACAATATAAACCTAATTGAAATTTGTATTCATTTGGTACTAGTACATCATTATTAGAATTAAATCATTTTTGTCTCTTAGTTCCTTCTGACTTCACAATCGGATGACCTAATTCATCTTTTTGTAATACAAATAAGTTCTTTTCTTTTTTGTAAACAAAACTATCAATTGCAGACGTTTTAATTTCTAACATCGGACTGGTTGTATAATCAATGTCGCCTTGTGCGTTCAATGGTTCACCATCAGGGATACCACCAAACACAGGGTCTTCTTTAAAAACGTCAAATTTGACGGCCATAGGATTGTATTGCAAATACTTGATACCAGTTTTTTGTTCTACGTAATCTTTAATTTTAGGTTCAATAATATTGCCAGCATTTGCAATCATTTGATCCATAGGTTCAGTATAGATTCCTACCATCATCGCTCAAGTTTTTACTGGACTAGAAAAATTATTTAGTCCCAAAACAGAAGCCATTCTGCTTCCAGTAATTTTTTTAAATTTTTTTTGGTTTGCAGCTAAATATTTTGGAGTTAACTTAATTTGGTTATCTTCAAAAATAAAGTCTTCACCGTATTTTTTAATAAATGGCATGGCCATCTCCTCCGGATTAGTAATATTTAATTATATTAATATATTGTTATAAAATTTTTACATATGAGCAAATTTGGAATCAATTTAACAATAGTTTGTGCTTTTATTTTGATATTCATTTGCGTAATGCATCTCATAATTAAAAATAGTAGAAAAAAACAGTTTTACTTAAAAATAGGTTTAACATTTTTTAGTATTTTTTGAATTGCTTATTTTTTAATTATGCGTTGAGTACCCAATCTTGAAACGTTACTAAATTACGGTGGTTTAAAAAACCTTTACATGAATGTCAACGGTAATGAATACCAATACAGTTTCATTATTTCCAAAGTATTTTTAATGGACTTATGTCCTTTCATGTCAATTTTTTTACCCATCACTATTATTATTTCTAATCGGCAAATGAATATCGCCAAAATTTTCGCCCCAATCGGCTTTTTTTGCGGTTTTATTACCGTCTTCTTTGGCTGTACTCAAAACTCTTTAGGTAACAATTCACTCGGCCAATATATTTTTGCTGGTATCGGTATTAACAAATTGTATTTCTTAATGCACTTTGTTTTAATGGTCTTAAGTTTAATTATTTTATTAAACTATGCTAGATTTAATCTTCTAGATTATTTCTTAATGCTTTTATTCTTAGCCCTTTATTTAAGTGCAGTGGAGATTTTAGTACAAGTCTTCCATGTCACTAATAATGCGACTGGTTTAGTAAAAGGTGACTGGTTTAACTTCACAGTCGGAATTAACGTCATCGGCACCGCTGAATACGGAACAGTTGCCGACTTCTTTCCTAATGTTTCTTACCCTGGTTTAATGTATTTAAGCTATTTCTTAGTTTGATTAGCATTAAGCATTACGGTTATCATCAAATACTTCTTGACCTTCTTTACACCTAACAAACAAAGATTTATTAGCCTAAATATTACATGATACAAAAAATACCAAAAACACTTACAGCAACAACAATTATTATCTTCATTAACCACATCTCTAACACAAATAGAACAAAGAAAAAAGTAGGCTTCAACCTACTTTTTTTGTCTGTTATCAGACTTATTTTACTTTGCTTGTTGTCTATTCAACAACTCGTTTTTTAATTCTAATAATCTTTCTTTTTCGTGTTCTAGGGTTATTTTTTCGTTTTCTAGTTTGTAAATCTTTTGGTTTGTTTTATTTTTTCATTCAAAGAATGATGGAATAAAACAAATACTTAAAGCGAATAATAATACTGCAATTAAAGAAACATTATTAATAATTGAAGCTGGTTTATCGTGTGGATGTGCTTTATTTGCTGCAATAGTTAAAGCTAAATTGATACATGGTTGTAAGATTAAGAATACCATTACAATGAAGATAACAATTCCGGCAAAAATTCCACTGATAATGCTAACAATATCTTTAACACTGCGACGGTTCTTATTTTTAAGCTTTTTATGCGTAGACACCAAAATTGCTAACACAATAAAAGTGAATGAGAACATCGCTTGTCAAGTAGTAATTAAATTACAGAAGTTGTATAAGTTTGTTACTTCTTGTAGTAAGTAACCGTTACCTGCAACTACTTGCGGACCACCAACGTCGTAACATAATGAACCTACGACATTAAATACAACTACAAGAAGTAAAGCAAATGAAAGAATAAATATGGCACCACTTCATGGTTTTTTAATTTTTCTTAATCATTTAGAAAATGGGATTTCGCCTTCTTCAATTAATAGTGAATATAGTCTGACCCCTCACATTGAATAACCGTTAGTGATACCTAGAATCCCGAACGATAATAAAATGGCAATGATTGAATAAATTCATGATAAGTTGTGCTTACAGAAAAACTCAGAAACTTCTTCCCATTCACCGCCGTTAGCTCCAAAAGTTAAGCTTAAGGCGATTAGTAAATAAATACCAGTAATAATTAGTAAACCTACCAGTAAAGCAGAAGAAATCTTTTTAGGTTCTTTCATTTGGTTTTGCATTCCGGCTGCTACATAAAAACCATCATAAGCAAAAAAGATGGCTGATAAAGATAACGTTAACCCAATACCGGGGTTAAATGCATAAAATTTCTGTGGTTGGACCACGTGATTTACCACCGTTGCTGGCGGTTGTGGTTTTGTGTCTACCCATCAGTGGTTAGCGGGTGGTAATCCACCATTCACCCCTAGAATAATAAAACCAATTAAAAAAGCAAAAATTAACGGTACAAATTTGATGTACATGATAATTTTGTTTGTAACCGAACCAGCCTTTAAAGAAAAAGCGTTCATTATAATTAATCAAATATTAATGCTTAACGACACAATCAAGATAACTCACCAGTGAATGTTGCACACTTGCTGGCCAAATTGACTTAAAACAATTTGTCCATTTTCTCATCTTGACCCAATAAAAGCTAGTCCGCTTTGTAAGCTTTCAAAAAAGAAAGCTGTACTACCAAAAAATTTAATCGGAATGGTAAAGAAACAGAATACGTTTTTAGAGGCACGGTATAAAAACAATCCATTAAACCGTTTGACTCAACTTAAAAACCCCCGGTCATCTTTTTTAGCTTGTGCAGCCACGTCAACAATTGCTAGTGCAATTGCCACAACTGTGATGGCTGCAACAATTCAGCAGATTAACGACATGATAATGTTATTTTGTTCATTACCCATTACTACACTGGATTTGAAGAAAATCCCCGAACCAATACTGCTACCCATAACCATTAGTAAAGCAGCGAAGTAGCCGATTTTTTTCGGAGTGGATGTAGTAACTTGAACCTCGTTGGCATTAGTCATGCGTTGAGATTTTATTTTTTTCATAACATAAATTTTAGTTTTAAACTATTTCATAAAATAACTACGAGTCACGATACAGTCGAGTTGTATTATGATTATGTTTTAACGTAGTCAAGTTTATTTTATAAAAATACTTGAGAATAAAAATTTTAAAAACAACAATTATTATTTTTTTAAACAAAAGTCCTTTTTTTAGAAAAAAAGTATAAAAAAAATATGAGTTTAACTCATATTTTTCTCCAAAATTATTCAACTAAAGTGGGTTGTAATTCCGGTTGCATTTTTGTTTGTTTAGCAATCAAATCTTCCCTTTTATCTTTTAAATTTTCTAATTTAAGAGTTAAAGTTTGAAGATCGTTTTCTAACTTGTAAACTAATCTGTTTTTCTTGTTTAATCATTCAAACACTGAAGGAATGAAACATACTGAAGCCGCGAAAGCTAATACTGCAATTAAAGCAATATTGCTAGCGATTGGCGCAGGAGCTACTCCTGCAGGTCTAGCATTATTAGCCGTTACCATTAACGCCAAGTTAACGAACGGTTGAATGATTTGGAAGGCTAAGGCTAACATAATCACCGTTGATGAGAAGATTCCTGCAACGATTTCAGCGACAATCTTCTTAGTCTTCTTCTGAGTTTTATTTTTAATCTTTCTATCAGTTGAAGCAATAATTGATAAAACGATGAAAGTAAAAGTAAAGATTGTTTGTCAGTTTGTTACCAAGTTACAGAAGTTATACATGTTGCTTACATGACTTGACAAATAATATTTACCTACAACTGTTGTGTTTTTGCCAATGTTAAAGGCTAAAGCACCAATGATTGTAAATGTAATTACAATGACAATCGCGAAAGTTAAGATGAAGACGATTCCGCTTCATGGATCTCTGATTTTTTTCAATCATTTAGAGAAAATGATTTCATCATCTTTAATTAAAGTATTGTAAAGTCTAGTTGCTCACATTGAGTAACCATTAATAATACCTAAAATACCAAAGGATACTAATAAAGCCATTACACAGTAAATTCAAGATACGTTATGTTTACAGAAGAAGTAAGAAATATCTTGTCACTTACCACCATCTGCTCCAAGAGTTAAACTTAGGGCTACGGATAAATAAATTACTGTTACGGATAATAAGCCAAATAGTAATGCTGATGAAATTTTCTTCGGTTCTTTCATTTGTTTTTGTACGCCGGCAGCTACATAAAAACCATCATACGCAAAGAAGATGGCCGCAAGTGATAATAATAACCCAATCGCTGGACTGAACATCGCTAATGTTTTAGGATGTACCACGTTATTCGCATAAGATACTGCAGGAGCTTTAAAATCAGTTCATCAGTGGTTGTCCACTGGTAAATGTTGGTTTACTCCAATAACTACGAAGCCAATAATAAGGGCAAAGGCTAAAGGAATGAACTTAACGTACATGATAATTTTATTAGTGTTGATTCCTACTTTTAGTGAAATACCGTTGATAACGATAAATCACACATCTAAAACAAATACCACAATTAGAATTACTCATCATTGGATATTGCAGACATTTTCACCAAATTGGCTTAATACAACATGACCATCGGTCATAGAGCCTACCCAGTGAGCTCCTACAAAAGCTAAAGCACTTTGTAAACTTTGAAAGAAGTAAACTGGTAAGCCAAAGAACTTAATTGGCAAAGTAAAAAAACAATAAATATTTTTTGAAGAACGGTATAAGAATAAACCAGTAAATCTTTTGGTTCATCCTAATAAGCCGCGGTCATCTTTTTTAGATTGTGCAGCAACGTCAACCAAAGCAATTGCCATCGCCATAACCGTTAAAGCCGCAACGACTCACGAAATTAACGACATTGCAATGTTGTTTTGTAAGTTGCCCATTACTGAACCTGATTTAAAAAAGATACCCGAACCAATACTACTACCTAATACAACAAGTAAAGTAGCAAAATAACCAATTTTCTTAGATTTTGAATCAGTTACCTTAACCTCACGAGAATCAAAAATTCTCTGAGACTTTAAATTTTTCATGAATTAATTATAAAGTCTAGACAGTTTTATTGCAATTATTAGTTGCTTTTTGTTTTTGACAAGATGGCAATAATTTCAAATCAAATCCAGTGTTTTCTGGTTCTGGTTTTTTTGGTAACGGCGTTACTAGAATCACTTGTTTTTGCTTTTTCATACGTTTAAAAAGAGAACTTTTTTCGCTTTCATATTTATAAGTATTTTTTGCAGTATTTTGGATATGCTCAACAATCGGTAGAGCTACCATTAAAACTGATAAAAATAAAATAATATAAATAGGCGTTTTGACACACTCTTTTAAAACTCTTGGTAATAAGTAATACACAACTCCATACTTAAATAAACTCGTAGGAGTTCTACCATACATAAATTCGAAATATTTAATAGCTGAAACTGGTCCTAAAATAAACGAAAAAATGATGGTTGATAAAATACAGATAATCGATGAATACAAAAATAACGTAAACTTTAAATTATTTTTGTGTTGTTTTCACCGATAATATTGGTAAATCGTAATCCCCTCAATTAAAGCCGCAAATAAAATCATGGCAGCTAAAATAACTCAACGGAAAATTTCGTTCACCTTCACGCTCATTCTGCCGCTTTTAACTAAGTGTTGAAACGCCTTACTGTCCGGATTTGTATATGCGAACATAATAAAAATTGACACTGCAATGAAGGCAAAAATAAATAGTTGATTGATAATGACATTAATTAAAAAATGTCAATTTAATTGTTTAGCTAAACGAAATAAAGATCCTACGAATCCAGCAATAAAAGCTAACATTGGTTGCTGGATAGCGTATAGATAAAATCAAACCCCTCCATGAATTAAGAAGTTTAAGTTATCTACAATAATCCCTAACAAACACCCAACCACTGGTCCAAAAATTCAGCCAATGACCATTGTTGGTAATCATGCAAATGATAAATCAATTCCAAAAGCTGGAATTGGAATACTAAACAAATTTAAAATTAACCCTAAGGCAATTAATACAGCTAATAAAGTCATTAACCCGATTGATTTAAAAATCTTTAACGGGGTTAAAGGAAAGAAAAATAATAAGCAGCGTTGTTTGATTACAGCTTTTTTAGAAGTGTCTTGTAAACCAACTTGAACGTTGCTAGCTTTAACAATTGTGTTGAACTTCAAATACCTACAATTCTTAAGAAATAATAATTAATTAATTATTTAATTATAAGAAATAAGTGAAAAATAAAAAAGACTCTAACCTTGCAGTTACAGTCTTTTCTTATCTATAAATTATAGAAGAACATTCTACCAAATGGTCCGAATGGGTTGCCACCTAAATCATCTGAGTCTACTTGACCATTTCTGATTTCGTTAGCGTAAACGTTTAATAATTCTTGCATTCTTTGCATATCACGTTTAGGATTAAACACACCACCAGTAATCATGCAAATAACGATTGCTACGATTAATGCATAAATTACAAATTGTAAAATTCTTCAATCCACAATTAGTTTATAAGCGTATGAAGTTGTTTTATCTAACTGGTGACCGTTTACCATTACTAATCCAACTGTTGAGCCAGAAGTGTAAAGGTTAGGGTTCACTGCTCCACTGTGATTTGTAGCTGTAATCAATTGGTTGAAATTATCAAAGTTAAATACTAAAGCTTGTTGTACTCCAGAAGCGATTAATGTTACAAGTAAGATCATGATTACATAGAAAATCATTCATCCTCAAGAATAACGGAATTTAAAGTTATCATTTTTGTTATTCCGTAACATCGAAGATACCACCATGATTACAATGAACAGAATCATTAATAATTGGAATGGGAATGGAGTTTGTAACTGTACAGACTGTCAGTTACTTGTAATTTGTCCAGAACTTGAAATGCTTGTTGGAGCGTAAATAAATAGCTTATTGTTTGTGCACATTAATACTGCAAACGCTGCAATTGAGAATGCTAAGATTAACAACATGAAAGCGGTTGTTAATCATTTCATAATTGGAATAATTTTTGGTTTTGAAACAAAAGCATAAACTTTACCAGTTGCAATGTTTCTGTTTAACATGTAAGCCGCTTGTTGTTGAACTAATTGGTCAGCTACATCATGCATTGAATATCCGTTACGTTCAAACACATCTTCATCAGATTGAGGATTGTTTGATGCTGAATAACCAGCATTTTGGTCATCTTGAGCTTTTTCTTCTTCAGATACTCTTTCAGCTTTGGCTTTTTCTTCTTTAATAGCTTCTTGTTGTTCACGTTCTAATGATTCACTTTTTAATGAATCACCGATTTCAGTAACAGTTTTACCAATTAAATTATTTAAGAAGACATCAGTGTAATTGATGGCATCTAAGTTAGAGTCATCATCAGCGAATGCGCTAGCATCATCTGTGATTTCTACTCTTTTATTAGCATGGTAGTAGAAAGCGTTCATAAATTTATGTGCTTTCTTTTCTTCCACACTAAAGTTATTTTCGTAGTAAGCTACGATTTGAATATCTTTTGCAATGACATTTTGGAAAGACTCATCAAATTTTAATAAGTTAACCGTGTCAGGTGCAAGGAAAACAATGTCTAAATAATTAGACACTTTTTCATAGTTTTGAATTTGTTTTTCGTTTAATGGATTTGACATGATTGTTCCTTATGAGAAAATTAATAAACTTCTAATTGCCAAATTTTTATCTATAATATTTTGTTTGATTTGTAAATCTGTTAAATACAAGTTATTTAAAATATATTTTAACTGATTAAGGTGTTTATTCTTAATTAATTGAACCGAATTAGCCACGATAAAATTAGCGATGCCTAATTCTTTTGCAATTTGAAAAGCACTATAAGATTGCTCTAGCAATTGCTTAATTAAGTACAGCTGATTGATTTGGTGAGCCAACGTGGCAATGATTGTTGTAGGTTCAGTATTATTATCTAACATTAAGTCCAATAATTTTAAAGCTTTATCTAAATTGCCTTCAAATCAGTATTGTAAAATCTGAAAAATATTGTCATTTTCGTAGTCACAAATAACATTAGATAACACTTCATCAGTCACCTGACTATAATTTTTTAATTTATTTAGTTCGTTTTGAATGATAGCAGCATCCGGAATTAACTTATTACTTAATTTTTGTAATTGATTAGCAGTTAGTTTTAACTGCATCATTTTTGCCTGTGTATTAATATAGTTAGGCATAGTTCTGTTAGTAAGGCTCGGAAAATCAATTATTTCGCACTTAGTTAAGAATGTTTTAACTTCTTTAGCGCTTGATAATTTTTTATTAATTTCAATAAACACAAACGCTAAATCTTGGGTCACAATTTGTCCTAATTGCGTACTCACACTTTTAAATTTTTCAGACGTAGTGAACACATCAGAATCATAAACCAAATATAGCTTTTGTTCAAAAAATAAATTAGTTTGTTGAGAATCGCTGAAAGCTTCTAAAAAACCGGCAAAGCCTTCAAATTTTTCTATTTTTCAGTCTTTATGGTCTTTTATTATTTGATTAATGGTATCTTTTGTTAATCCATAGTCTTTACTTGTTAAAATTTTCATAGAGATACCCTCTCGCATTATTTTAAAATTCCAATTTAAAAAACATTATATTGTAGAAAAATGAAGTTATATTCAGAAATTAAAGCGGCAAGCAAATTCCATTCTGCCACCTTAGAACAACTGATTAGGGATAATTTTAAATTTTTAAATTTTCTACCAGAATTATCTGAAAGAGAATTCGCAATCATGAGAATTTGCGAATTCATCAAAAGAGATTGTGATAAAGTTTTGATCGCAGAAACCGAAGATAAGGAAATTGTGGGGACAATTTTCTTCAGTTCTAAATTTTCTAAAAAATCATTATTAACAGCTAAAGCTGAAATTAACGAACGGACTGGCATTGAAACCAGAACGATGTTTAATAATTTAATTAACATTAGAAATTTAGCGAACATTTATAAATTTGAATTAAATGAAAGAAAACAAAAATACGTGTTTGTAGATTATATTTTGGTTAACCCAAAATATAATGAACAAGAAGTTAAACAATTTTTAAGACAACAATTTATCGACGAAATTGTGTATGACGGTCATCAAGACTTTTTTATCATGAACATCAACAATACTTTCTTTAACTTCTTTAAAGATTTGAACTGACATATTGTTGATCGTCAATACGCGACACACACTTATTTCAAAGTCTTCTTTGAAATGCAACTCATCCACGCTAAGTTACACACATCACTAGACGAAGAAATTCTTTATAAGAACGATAACTACGTTAATATTTTTAGTGATCACATTGAATTAGATAAAATTTATCACCAATCTTATCCAGCTTATAACCAAGATTGCACAGAAAGAATTTTATTAATTCACGGTACCGCCTCATCACACCAAACGTGAAATGAATTAATTCCTATTTTAAGAAATATTGCCAACATTGAAGTAGTGGATATGCCACTTCACGGTGACTCTAATAACGAACACTACAACAAGTATCGCTGAGATATTTTAAGTTTAAGTTTATTTATGGCTGCCTTTATTAAAAAACAAGGTTGAGATAATTTAATTCTTTGAGGACACAGTTTAGGTGGCGGAGTTGCCGTCAACTTAAAAGAATTAATTCCAAATAAAATTAAAGGATTAATTTTAGAAGACCCTTACAATTCAGGTGCTTTAGAAAACTCAACTAAACTCATTGGCTATACTTTAAAATTAAGTACTTCTTCAATGAGAAAAAGACCAGCAAAGCAAAGTAATTTAACGGCACAAGAGAAATGAAACTTTGCTATGAACTCTTATAAACCATTCACAAAATACGTAGTTTTCTTCTTAATTAGTTTATTGTCTAAACAAATTATGAATTATTTAGATTGAGCTTACTACAACAATAATTCGCCAACTTTAGTTTGCTTCGGTGAAGAAGATGTGGTATTAAATCCCACCCTTTCAAAAAGATTCTTCGACAGATTCAACAGCCACCATTATACTTTTGTAGAAATCCCTTCATCAGGACACTCATTACACCACGATAATCCCGTTAAATTATTAACGTGTGTATTTAACTTTTTACACGAAAAATTCGGTATTGAAGTTGAAAGTGGTTTCCATGAGTTGTATAAGATAGCATAATATCTATTTATTAATACCATTTATTAAACATTATTTATAAACATTAAATAAAATAGAATTAGAAGTTCTATTTAATGTTTAGAAGATAATATAATGAATAAAATAATACAAACAAAATCTAAAACATTAAAGAACTACGATGCTACTAAATTCGTGGTTCTTTTTGCGTGTTGTTTGATTAACATTATTAGTTATAGTATTCCACAATATGGGACTCCTTTAACCTTATCAAGCTTGTCTGAATTCGTTACAGACAACAAAATGTTTTTAATTGGGTTAATGTTCCTGGTGGCATCACTAATCAATTTATTGATTAGTCCTTACGTAAATAAGATCTTCAGATTTGTCAATATAAAAGCATTATTCAGTATTGGAATTATCATTAATGGATTAGGTTTTATGTGCTTTGGTTTAGCGCAATTTGCCACACACAATTTGGGTGCAGGGATTGTTACGATTTATACCGCACAAACTTGTGTCACAATCGGTTCTATGATTTTTTCAACCATTTCAATTCCGTTAGTCATCAACCAATGATTTAGTACAAAGCAAAAAGGTATGGCTATCGGTCTATCGACCAGTGCAATTGGCGTTGGTGCTATGATTTGACAAGTAGTCATCCAAAATTGTTTAAAAAGCAAAGCCTTAGGATATGACTCAGCCACTAATCACCTAGCCATTTGAAATGTTTACTTTATTTTTGGGTCTATCATTATTATTGCTGGTATTTTAATTACCGTTACGATGATTAAAGTGCCTAAAACAGATGCATATAAAAATGCTGCTGACCAAAAAAACTTTGTCTACAACGAACCAAAACATGAAGATATTGGCCCGGGTTATCAAGTGCTTAAAAGAAACCCTTGATTCTGATGCTTCTTATTCGGATTCTTTTTAACTTCTATTGGAATCGGAACCTGAGGTAACATGTACGTTACTTTCTTAGAAGATGGTTTAGGTTGAGATGATAATCCTAAAAAATATGAAATTATCGGTTATGTCGGATTCTTTTTTGCAACCGGCAACATTATTGGAAACTCTATCGGTGGGACTTTATTCGATAAGTTTAAATCTTCCAAAATGTGAGCCTTTGCGTGTCTAATGAGAATCTTAGGAATGTTCTTATTATTAGTTTCCGCAGTAAAAACTTACGCTATTTTTGGCGCAGGTTTCTTCTGTGGATTGGGAACATTATCTTATAGAACCGGTAGATCGTTTATTGCTATTGATTTGTTCAAGAAAAAAGATATTAGCAAAATCTTGTCTATGGTGGCGATTTCGTTTAGTTTAGGTTACTGCATTAGTTTACCTATCTTAAACGGTATTGCTGACTCTGGCAGCACATCATATCTTTTTGGTGTGCAATGTAACAGACAATGAGAAGGGGCGTGAATTTTTGCCATTTCTGCCTTGTCATGTGGAGCACTACTAACTTGAATCATGATTAAAAGAATCAATAAACTCGGAACAAGAGGGATGCAGTACGATACCGTTAACCGTTATACCCTCTTTGAACAAAAAGAAAAATTCTGATTTAAATTTACTTCTTGATTTTTCTGATACATTGGTTATAAAGAATCTCATTATAAAAAATGGTACAGACACCATCTGCAAAGACTTGTAGACGCTGTCTATCGGGTGAGTGAACCTAAGAAGAAAGAGTTACTAAAAAACACGATTCAAAATTTAAGAAATTTAATTGGTGAATGTAACAACAAGAAAAATTACTTAAAATCTAAACAAAACAAAAAACTGTCTCGTTATAGATTACAAAGTATAAAAATTAAAACAGAAACTTTCTTAGATGACGTTGATTACAGATTAAAAACGTTCGACTTTAACTATAATAAATTTTACGCTTACTATACTAATCCGTGAAAAGTGATCTATAAAGAAATTTTAGAACAACTGACGATTATTTATGAAGGTAAAGTGTGAGAACAACACATGTTGTACAAACTGAGATTAAGATCTCGTAAACATAAATCTATTAATAAGATTGAAAAATACTACAACAAGTTTAAAAAACTGAAAGCAGTGATTCTTCATCTAATTGATACAGAAAATTAATAATAGCCCAGGTTTTTAAACCATGGGCTTTTATTAATCATTCTTTCAGGAAATTAATCGGATATTATAAGACTGAAGTATGAACTTTATGACTTTTAAAAGAGGAAAAACTATGAACAAACAAGTTCCACAAATTAGATTTAAAGGGTTTGATGAAAATTGAGAATTCAATAAATTAAATCAAATTTGTAAATATAAAACATCTTCTTTAACATCAAAAGATATAGATAAAAACGGAAAATACGATTTATACGATGCAAACGAAATCATCGGAAAAACAAATAAGAAATTTGAAAAATGTGAATATATAACTATCATTAAAGATGGTTCTGGGGTTGGAAAGGTAAGAAAATTGCCAGAATATACAACTTTTATCGGTACTATGGGAGCTATTTATAGCGATATTACTCAACTCGATTTTTTATATGAGTTACTTAAAAAAATGGATTTCAGTAAATACAAAACCGAAGCCAATATTCCTCATATTTATTTCAGTAATTATGGAGAAGAAATTATAGCTTATACAAATATTAATGAACAAAGAAAAATTGGAAACTTTTTTGTTTTATTGAATAACCTTCTCGCTCTTTATAAGAAGAAGTGTGAGAAGCTGGAAAAGATAAAAAGCACTTTAATCAAAACACTTCTCGATTCATCGGATTCTATTTTTGTTAAAAACGAAAAATATAGTTTTGATAGACGTTTAATAAACGAAGTAATATCAGTTATTCCATTTAAAAAATTTATTTGTAATAAATTAGATTTAAATGGCTCATTCCCAGTTATTCAACAAGGTGATAATCCTTTAATTGGCTATTCAAATCAAATGCCTTATATGAAATATGAGGATGTAATTGTGTTTGGAGATCATACTTTATCTTTATATAAACCCACATCTCCATTCTTAGTTGCGACAGACGGTGTAAAAATCATAAAAAACAATGATTCATATATTTGCAAAGAATTTTTAATTTATTTATTAATTAATAATTTGCCTAAATCAGAAGGTTATAAAAGACATTTCCAATTACTTAATGGCAAAGAAGTTAATGTAATTACTAGTAAGAACATTCAAAAAATATTATCTAATTTATTTTTTTCTATGGATAAATCAATCGCTCTATGTAAGCGAGAGTATTGCTCTACTTTAAATCATAAAATTCATAAATTACGTATAAAAAAGCTCAAGAATTTAATTGTCTTGAGCTTTTATTTCGTCTTTTTTCTTTAAAAAATTAGATTTTGATTAGATGAACATCTTTTCCAGCAATGATTTCTTTATATTTTCTAGTTTTTCGCACTTACGCTTACATAGAGTAATGTTATAAGAAATTGTATTTAATAAAATCCCTATTTTTGTTTGTTCTTTCAATTCAGGTAATTTAATTTTTTGTTCTAAAAAATCTTTAGAAACTAAATTACTCATCATTGTAGTAGCTTTAGTTGATTTCATTAAAATATTTTTCATTATTTTTTCATTATTAATTAAATATTTTCAAAATCATAAATCATATTCAATAATTGGAGAAAATACTTCAAATACGTGAGAAATTATTCCGTCTCCGATTGTATTTTCTACAAATCTACCACATGTAAAGTTTTTACTTTTATTACCTTCAAAAGCTATATCACCAATTTTGAATATATTGTAAGTTTTTAAGTACTCTTCATTTGAAATTTTTACGTCTGATTTAAAATACATATTTGCAACAGAAATTACATTATTTTCGTCATATTTTAAATTAGAATTTTTGACAGTATTTTTCTTATATAGTTCAGAAAATGTTTTATTAATTCATTTTGAATTAAACTCTTTAAATCTTATATTAGGCTGATTAAAACCAAGATCAATAAATACATTTTCTATTAGAGATTTTCTTATAATTTCTAGTTTCTCACACTTCTTCTTATAAAGAGCGATAAGGTTATTTAATGTAAGAAAAAATTTTCCAATTTTTAAAGCTTCATCATTATCAATTTTTGGTATTTGAATATTGTATATAGATTCCGAAGAAATAGAACTAGGGATTGCATTATTATTCACCAAAGAATAAATATACAATTGTTTACTAAGTAAAAAAGAGTACATAAAATAGTTGTCTATAACGTTTTTAGTGTCTATGCAGTAGCACACATCATTTGCTCAAAATTTTTCTTTTTGTAAATTTACAAACCCAGCACTTCCATATTGAGCAATGGTAATAATGTTTGGATTACGATTAAAATCTTTATAATATCCAAATATTCCTGTACCACCACTAATTATTGGATATCCAGAGTTTTGAACTGACTTTTTAGTGATTCTTTCTCCTCTAGAAATAATTAGCATATCTTTCAGTATGCAAAAATTTCACTCTTTAGAAAATTCTTTAAATCTAATCTCAGGAACTTGTTTATTATTCATAAAGTTCTTTCTCTACTTTCTAGGTTACTTCAGTGATTTTATCTTCGTATTAATCATACGCAATTATTATTTATTGCAAACATTTTCTTTTCTTCAATCCTAGATTTCTTTTCTGGGTTTTGTAGTATTTTAGAATAACCGTTATAATAGGTTTAGAGATTACTTATGAATAAATTACATTTGAAAAGCAATGCTTCAAAGAACTATGA
Source organism: Ureaplasma ceti (assembly GCF_040369755.1). NCBI lineage: Bacteria > Bacillati > Mycoplasmatota > Mycoplasmoidales > Mycoplasmoidaceae > Ureaplasma > Ureaplasma ceti. The sequence continues at coordinate 52,842 of NZ_BAABQM010000002.1, forward strand.
TATTGCGAAATATGTAGTTCTTTTTGCATGTTGTTTAATTAATATTATTAGTTATAGTATTCCTCAATACGGAACTCCGTTAACTTTATGAAGTTTGTCACGTTTCGTGACAAACAATAGCATGTTTTTAATTGGGATGATGTTTTTAGTTGCATCTATTATTAACATGCTGGTAAGCCCTTACGTAAACAAGATCTTCCGTTATATTAACATTAAGGTCTTTTTTAGTTTAGGGATTGTAATTAATGGTTTCGGCTTCATGTGCTTTGGGTTAGCGCAATTTGCGACTCACGCATTAGGAGCTGGCATTACAACCATTTACATCGCTCAAACTTTAGTCACTATTGGCGCTATGATTTTTTCCACTTTAGGTATTCCTTTGGTTATTCACCAATGATTTAGTGAAAAGCAAAAAGGTTTAGCTATTGGGATTGCTACTAGTGGTACTGGAGTGGGGGCCATGACTTGACAAGCAATTATTAATCCGGCGTTAAAAAGTCCAGCTTTGGGTTATGTACCTAATACCGCTCATTTAGCCGTTTGAAATGTCTTCTTTATTTTCGGGGCTATTTCTATTGCAGTCGGTTTAATCATTACGTTAACAATGATTAGATTACCTAAAACTGATGCTTATAGAAATACCACGGACCAAAGAAACTTTGTCAGAGACCAAAAACAAAAAGAAGATATGGGACCTGGATACCAAGTTTTAAAAAGAAACCCTTGGTTCTGATGATTTGTTATTGGTTTCTTTATCACCTCATTAGGTGTTGGCACTTGAGCTAATATGCATTTTGCCTTCTTAGAAGACGGTTTAGGCTGAGCTTATAATAAGTATAAATATCAACTAATGGGTTATATCGGTTTCTTCTTTGCCATTGGTTCTATTATTGGTAATTCTATTGGTGGTACTTTGTTTGATAAGTTTAAATCAGCCAAAATTTGAGTAGTGGGTTCCACTATGAGAATTCTAGGCTTATTCTTATTACTGTTATCTGCTAAAGCTACTTACGCTATTTTCGGAGCTAGTTTCTTTTCTGGTTTAGGTACATTAACTTATCGTACCGGTCGATCATTCATTGTTATGGATCTGTTTAAAAAGCGTGACGTCTCAAAAATTTTATCAGTTGTTGCTGTCGCTTATAGCTTAGGTTACTGCATTAGTTTACCAACCTTAAACGGTATTGCTGACTCTGGTGAAGTTTCTTATATTTTTGGCATTAAATGCCACCACCAATGAACTGGTGCTTGAATTTTTGCCATTGGTGCTTTAGGTCTAGGAGCCATTCTGACCTGAATCGCTATTAAAAAGATTAGTCATTTAAAGACCGAAGGTTTACAAACCACAACCTTTAATAAATTCAACTGATTTATGTGACAAGATAAATTGCAATACCAATTTATGATTTGACAGTTCTGATACTTTGAATCTAATTTAGACGCCTTGCAAAAGAAATACCAACAAAAATTACAAAAGCGTTACACCAAATTACTCTTAACCCAAACAGACAATTTATCGAAGTGTTACCAACAAACCGTTCAACAATACCAAAAATTATTAAAGGTTTGTCAAGCTAAACAAAGTTCATTACAACACAGACAAACTAAACGCTTGTCTAAATACCAATTGAGTCAAATAAAGTTTAAACATAGTGAGTTTTTACAAAACTTAACCTACCAGTTAGAAACTACTCGTTATAATTACGAACAGTTTAACCAGTATTACCGTGACTACTTATACTTTAGTCAAATGCAACTTCTACAACAATTGACATTAGTCTATGATCATCACGTGACACAAAAACGGTTAACAAGTAAATACCAAACGAAACGTTATAAAAAACAAGCTGGTCACAAGATTGAACAATACTATAACAAGTATCGCGCCATTCATAACACCATTATGAACTGACATTAAAAAAATCCTTCTCCCAAAACTACATAGGGAAAAGGATTTTTTCTTATCATTTTAAGACTTCTACAATATTAATCTTTTTAAAGAATGACATTCCGGTAAAGAAGATAATTAAGAAGATGACGGCGATACCTAATTCAATTAACGCGAAGATTCATCAGTTAATTGGAGCGGTAATTAAGACTCCAATATTAGCAAAAGCAAATGTTTTGAAGATGCTTAACGCTAACATTGATAACGGAATTGTAATGATTAATGAAATAATTCATGTTGGTACAAAGGCGCTGAAGAAGTTTCAGCCATTGCTCATGTTTGAGTAACCTAATGTCTTTAAGACAGCGGCTAATTTCAACATGTCTAAGACAATGATTCAAGCCAATAGAACCACAATAATCATTGATAACACAATAATTAAAGCAGATACAATTCCTTCGATTTGGTCAAACGTATTTGACACGATTGCAAACATTGCTGCAGCTTGTTTTACAGCATCTGCTGATGTAGTAATTGAAGCTAAACTCATCTTACCGTAAATATCAGAAATACCATCAATAATTGCGCCAATTAAAGCGTTTTGAGTTTCTTCTGCAGTAGCTTTTGGATGTGCTTTCAAGTAGTTATTTTTGAAAGTTTGACTAGCTGCAGTGAATTGGTTATTATTCATATTTAAAGCGTTCGCAATATACGCTGTTTGATAAGGTGAATTTAACGCGTTTTTCACTAACGTAATCATAGTGTTATTTTTTTCTCAACTATCACTACCAGGGTATAAACCATTTGGTGAATATAAGTCGATGTTTGAAGTTAACACGTTTGGCTTTACTTGTGAAGTAAACATACCGTTGAAACCACCAAATGTATTTCACTTATTATTCATACCAACAGATAAAGCATAGTTATTATCTGCGGTTGGTTGTTCAGTTACGTTAGTTTTGTTTTGGTATTGTTCAGCAGTAGCTAAACCTAAAACATTTTGAGCTGAAGTCATTGAAGTAAAGAATTCAGCGTTATGACCAGTATTGTTAATACCTACCACTGTAAACGTTTGTTCTCAAGGTTGGTATAACTTTTGTGGTGCATTTGGATCAGTTAAGATTTGTTCTGGATTTGCTGAAGTGTATCTTCAAATTGTGTTGTTTGGTGTGAATTGGAATTCATCCCCAATTTTTAATTTGAATTTTCTTGCAGCATATTGGTTCACAATTAATAGGTTTGGTGCAGCATACAATTTGTTGTTAATCTTTTTACCAGTTGTACTACTGTATAGATTAATAAACTTAGAATCTGGCACAATACCTTTAATTTGAATTGGTGAGTTTTTCCCTACTGAACTATCAACAGTAGCGTCGATGTAAGTGTAAGGTTCATCAGTTGCTTTATTGAAGACAACTTGGTTGTAACTGATGTTGTAGAAACTATCAGTGTAAGCTGGATCCATATAAGCGTGTAAGAAGAAGTTAATGAAGTTTAAACGGTACGCTAAAGCAATCGGACCTGTATTAGTCATGATGTTTGGTTCGTAACCGTAAGTGGTTGTATTTGCAAATGGATCTAACACAATGTTACTTGTGTTTGTATCACTGTTAATAGCTACACCTTTTTCTAAGTACTTCATGAACATTGATCTTGTAGTTAATAAGTAAGGTTCACCGTTTAGTTGTGTGTTTACATCAAATAAGACAATGTTCTTATTATGTGGCGCTAAACGAACATTACTAATTACGTTCTTATGGAATAAAGTTAATGGATAGTACTTTTCTTGTAACATTTGACTTGGAGTTTGTGGTCAATTATTATCATTTGAATATGTACTGTAAGCTTTATTAATTAATGTTCCAATTTCGTTAGGTTGCATTTTAAGGATTGCTTCTGGTGAAGTTAATCCTGGAATTTCTGGAGCAGAAATTACTCCATATTTTTCGCTATAACCATTAACACCGTAACTTAATTTTCAATCACTTGGATTTTTTACGTTAAAGTTTTGAATTGCTCAAGTTTTAGGGAATGGTAAAGCGTTATTAGCGTCTGGTAAGACCTTACCAGTACCATCTGCATTTGCGCCCGTGTTGAAGAAGAAAGCTTCGTTGTAAGGACGCATATCAGTCATTAATCTTTCACCATATTCTTTACACATTTGGTTTGAAGTATTAATTTGGTCAGTTGGCATTACTGCTAACGGTACATTTCATGGAACTACCGATTCAGAACCAACCCCAAATCTATTCATCAATAATTGTTGCAATTCGGTTTTGTTCTTTAAGAATAAAATGTCATTTGCATATTGGTGACTATCTAAAGCACTTGGTCAGTGTAAAGCTGTATATTTTCTAAACGCTGGTGAGTTATAGAAAGCTGATAAGTAGAATAAGTTTTGGTCATAACCTTGATTATTTAGTTCACCATTATTTGGTTGGTGGTATTCATGAATAATCCGTCCAACCATATCATTAGCAATTGCTAAATATTGACCACTTTCTACCGTTGGAGTAAAGTAATTAATTGCAAAGTTTGAAGTATTACTCTTCAAGTCATTTTTATTTACTTCATCTAGTTTGCCACTAGATGAAGTTACAAAGGTTAAAGTTACCCCTGTAATAGTTGTCATGACAATTAATGTCACAATTTTCATTAAAGAAGCAAAAGCTAAAGAGCTTCTGAATCTCAACATAATTGGACCTCAATTGAAGATTGACTTCACAGCGTTAGCTAAGAAACCAACTTTAATTGTGCCGTTTTCTTTCATTAAGGCAACTAAGTTACCTCTTAACATTCACATACCAATGAAGAAAGTTAAAATAGCAAAGACGATTGAAGTAGCAAAGATGGCTAAGAACATTCAACCGACGTTAAAATCATACATCGGCGTTGGAATCATTCAGTATTTTGAGAAGATTGATAATGCAGTACCTTGTAAGAAGAAGGCAACTACATATCCTAATACACTCGCAATAATACATGGGACAACCCCAATTAAGGCAATACTGCTTAATACAGCTAATTTGTTTACCCCGTTAGAAATTAAGATTGCAATTGTTTGTTTGTTTTGTTCAACGAATCTCTTAGCAAATAATGACATCACAAATAGTGATAACACTACGATGAAGATTGTAATCGCAATACTTACCCCTTGAATTGCTGCCACTAGTTGCACAATAAAGTTAACTCTTAAACTAGCGGGTGACATTTGGTTCTTAGGGTTGTAGTATGTATAAGCTGGGGTAACATTGGATGGTCACGCCATATACTTTCTCGCTAAGACATTAATTTTAGATACGATGGCTTCTAAAGCTTCTTTGCCATCATATTTCGCTAAAATAAATGATTCGTGTGGTGCAGTTGGGAATGAGAACTGAGTTCTATTGTAACCCGTTTCATTCATATATAAAATCGCTTCTTTTTGTGGGTTAGGAATCACGTTTTGGAACGAAATAATCGGATACATGAAGTCTGGTGAAATACCAGTTCCCACAATTAAATAAGGAATGCTATTAACGTAAACCTTATATTTATTCGGAATGCTTTGGAACCAGTTAATAAACTGATCGGTTGTTGGCATTGCAGTTGATAAGTCGTGAATATTGCCCATATCCACTGAAGTAGTTTTAGTTTCACCTACTTCTTTTAAATAATTATCATAGTGATAAATTTCTTTATGATTATCTTTCGCAAATTCTGGAGAAACTACAGCTAAGTATGATGACGGATCATCAAAGTAACCCGTTGCTGGAATGTTATTGTTTCATGCATCCATCACAAAAGTAATTCTAGAACCCCTAATCTTTGGCGGAACCACCAAACTATTGTTAGGATCCACGAAAGCTTTAATATAAGGTTCAATCGTCGTTAACGCTTGTTGGTCAGACGTTGATAATCCTGTTAAATCAGGATTATAAGGGTCAATATTAGGATGTTGTAATAAGACCTTTCAGGCCGCTTTAAATTCGTTGGCAAACTTTGAAGTACTTCAAGCTGCGTTCGAAGCGAAGTAGACTAATTCTTGTCTTGCAAAAATATCCTTAGCGCTAGCTTTACCAGTTAAGCCTTGTGAGCTTTGCTGCAAGATTTTATTGAAATCAATTCCTGTTGGTAGGGTAGCTTGGTTATCTTTGTTAACCGGTAAACCATAAGATTGGAAAATATCTAGTTTATCAATCGTATAACTATTACTATATTTAATTACTTTATATTGGTCTTGGTTATTACCGTTAATTACTCTTAATGATTCAAAATTTCTATATTTAACACCAAGCTTATTCAATTCGGCGTTAAAGTCTGACTCATTTTTCTGTCTAACACTATTAACATCAGACCATTTATCATAAATGACAATGTTATGTAAATTATAGTTATCCACTAGGCCATCATAAGACTTAATCATGGACTTACTCAGACTGGTGAATAAAGTAAACGCAGCGATAGCGATAAATAATAAAATAATGAGCCCGAACATCGACGCTTTATTTTTAAAGACATACCGCAGCGTATTTCTAAATAAATTTCGCATGCATCTCTATTCCTTTCTGTGATCTTTTATAAAAAAGACTAGAAGAGAAGAACGTGCAGTTTTCCTGTTTGTAACAAACTCAAAATTACACTTCTTAAAAAAGTTAATTTTAAGTATTTATCGTAAGGTAAGTGTGTTTTTAAGCATAATCAAATTGTAAAAATTAAGACAAAATCAAAAACGTAATAATTAGGTTTTCTAATCATTACTTTTCATAAAAATACAAAAAATGTAGTTAGAGTGCTTAAGGGATTAGCATAATTAATGTTGCTACAACACTCAAGGTTTTTGATTTGCTTCATTTTAATTTGCACTTACATTAAATATGTATATTATATATAAACTTAGTTAGTACTTTTCAATAATTACTTTTTCGTAAATAAGGCAACCACGTTTTCTGTAGTTCCTGACTTACAAGCCAAAGTAACAATGTCACCATTTAATAATTTCGTTTGTGAACTCACTGGGAAAATAACTTCTGTCCCTCTGTTAATCATAATGATGTTAGTTAAGTATTGTGACTTTAATTCAAAGTCTTTGATATCAACTTGGAATAACTTAGGGTTTGTCACCGGAATTTTAATAATGGATACCCCATCATCAAACATTGAAATGTTTAAGTCAATGTCGTGAATTAATCTAAATGAAGTAAATTCGGCCATAGTTTCTTCTGGTCAAATAATTCTAATTTTATTGTCAGTTAAAATGGACAAGACTCTTTTTTGCACTTCATTTCTAACTTTAGCAATAATATTTCTTACTTTTAATTGACGCAAGTTAGACACAATTAAAATTGAGTCTTCCATAGAACTTACCCCAACAATCACTTGATCAAACTCAGAGATATTGATATCTTCTAAAGCTGTTAGGTTAGTAGCATCTGCTTTATACACAAATTCAAATTGGGTAGACAACATGTCTACTTTTTCTTGGTCGTTGTCAATTAACACAACTTTTGCCCCAGCGTTAGCTAAAGAAGTAGCAACTTCTTTAGAAAAGTTTTCTACCCCAATAATACAGAATTCTTTTTTTTGCATTTAAAAAACCTCAATCGATTTATTTCAACTATTATATATAATAGATATGTTTATCTTTAAAATCATAACAAAAATTAGGAATGTTTCATTACACGAATTTAATCTATATTTAAAAGAATAAGCGTAAAATATGACTTCAAGAAAATGAAAACCCTTCGATTGGAAGCGATTCTTATACCGAATGTTTATCGGAGAATCCGCAGCCAAGAAATTATTTTTATTTTATTTATACGCAATTATTATTGGTGTAATTCTATTATTGTTACCCATTTCTTTGCGTAATCCCAGTCATTACGTTGTCACCTTGTATAATGGCGACACGCATCCGTACACGTTCATCGATGCTTTATTCACAGCTATTTCAGCGTTCTCGGATACTGGGTTAACTTCGTTTGCAATTATGCAAACTTACAACATTTTTGGTCAAATTGTAATCTGCTTGTTAATTCAAGTTGGTGGTATGGGATTATTTACCATTTATTGAATTCTTTGAAATGTAGTTTTTAATAACTATATTTATAAAAAAATTAAAAGAATTCCGACTTACGAAAGAAACAAGATTGGTTTCAGTTTCTCACTATTAATGTCTTCTGAAAGAGGAAACAGTAAATTAGGGTTATCTAACCAAACCATTAAATCAGCTGTTATCTTCATTTTAACTACTGAATTAATTTTCGCAATCTTCTACAGTTTATGATTCGGTTTAGTGCCATCATATGTCCAAGTAAACGCTACTTCAGCTAGAATGGTCGTAGCCCATACTGGTGAAGTGTTAAACAATGATGATTGAGTAATTAATTCCAACCAATTAAACCCGCAATACCATAATCCTGGTTTAGCTATTTGAACAGGCATTTTCCAAAGTGTCTCAACAATGAATAACGCCGGATTCGATGTCATTGGTAACTCATCACTTTCATGTTTTAGAAATGGCACAGGTACAATTTTCCAAATTGTAGTTATCTTGCAATTTGTTATTGGTGGAATTGGTTATCCTGTAATTTATGATGTTTTACAGTGAATCAAACTAAGACACAGACGTCAAAAATTCAGATTCTCATTATTTACTAAGGTTTCTTTAAGTACTTACTTTATAGTAGCTTTATTTGGCTTAATCTTATTATTAGGATTTGAATTTGGTTTAAACGACAGTTTAATTTACAAAGTTAACAACTGTGCTTATTTAGAAAACGTCTACTTTGGCAAAGAAGGAGTTGCACGGAACTGGAACGAGTTCGTATATGTACTTTTCAATGCCTTCAGTAGTCGGAGCGCTGGTTTTGCCACTGTCACCGAAAACGATATGTCAGCTCCAGCCAAATGAGTCATGATTATTTTAATGTTTATCGGTTGTGCGCCAAGTTCTACCGGTGGAGGGATTAGAACAACTACTTTAGCCGTTATGTTTATGGCTACTGTTTCAAAAGCGAAAGGTTTTAAAGATACAAGAATTTGAAAACGTTCTATTACGCAAGAAACAGTTATCTCTTCATTATTAATTACTGTTATTAGTGTGGCGTTAGTGGTTGGTTTTGCTTTAATTAGTTATCCACTAGCGATCAAGCTTCTGGGACCAGTCAACTCTTCTGTTACTGATTTAATCTTTGAGTTTGCGTCCGCTTACGGTACCGTTGGTTTAACTAGTGGTATCTCGCCAGCACTTTACACTAATAACTTAAACGGGGTGTTTATCGCCATCTTCATCTGTATTGTGATGATTATTGGACAATTAGGTGTGCCGTCAGCACTCTTCGTGTTCAAAAAAAGAAATACCAGCAATGCAGTGAACTATCCAGTCGATGAAATCCGGGTTGGTTAATCATTACACCATTTATGACAAAGAAAATCCTAACTGAGTTAATTCAGTTAGGATTTTTCTTACATTTCTTTTAAAGCTTCTTCTACTAAACGAACTTTTTCTTCAAGTTCTAATCTTGCATCGACTACTAAATATTTAATACCGAAGTCTTTACAAGTTCCGATTAAATATTCTTTATAAATTGATAACAAGTGTCTGAAGTAATCTTCGTTTTTAGTGAAGTTATCAATTTCTACTTTACGGTTTCTTAAGAAGATTCTTTCTTTGAACAATTCTCAGTCACCATCTAGAATGATGTAAAGTTTAGGAACCCCGAATTCATAAATTAATTCTTGGCAAATGTTTTGTCATAGTGAATCATAGTAATTAAACACTGAAGGTTTATTAATGTTTTCTCTCGCAAATAATCAGTCTTCAAAGATTGATCTGTCGAAGATTGTTAAATCACTTGAATTACAGTTTTTCTTGTAATTTTCAAAACGGTTTAAAACAAAGTATAGTTGGAATAATGAACCAAATAATACGTTGTTACTTCTTTGGTACATTTTATCCAATAACAACATCATTAATTCGTCTTTATCGTCTAATTCAAAGACTAATTTTGAAGGTTCGATTCTTTTGTGTAAAGTTTCAGCTAAGGTTGATTTGCCAAAGGCAATCATTCCACCGATAACGATGTTATTAGCTACTTTAATACTTTTATGTACGGGTGTATAAACTTTTTCTGCCATCTTAAACTCTTTCCTTTATTGCACTTGAAAGCAAGAAGAATCTTTATTCGATTGAATCTTCTTCTAGTTCTTCTTCAATTGCTTCTAATTGTTTTTTATCTTTAATTTTTTCTTCGTAGTAACTTCCAGCTTTAATTTTGGCTGTGATGTCATCTAAATTAATAAATTCCACAATAATAATTGGGTTTTTTCTCTTTCACTTTCACACTAATTGTTTAGTAATGTCATGAGTTGCTTGGTATAAATCGTTTTCAGTATATTGTGGGTTAGTTTCCATAGTTTCACATAATTTACCCTTAACTGAAGAAGTAATTTTGTGAACTAAACTTGTAGATTCTTTTGCAAAGAAACTACCTCTAATAATTACGTTAACAGAACCAATTGTGTTTTCTGTTGGTGAGTAAGTCACCACTACATCCATAATCCCTTCAGAAGATAATAAGTTTCTGTCTGTTAGTAATCCAGCTGAGTCAGAATTAATTTCGTGACCGTTGATATACATTGGACTGGCTTCGTGTTTAATTTCTGTGGTTGTTAATTTATGGTTCAGTAATTGTAAAACTTCACCATTCTTCACAATGATAATGTTATCTTTGTCATAACCTAAATCCATTGCATTTTTCTTCAAGGTTCTCAACATTTTGTATTCCCCATGAATTGGCACAATGTATTTTGGATCAATTGATTTAATCATCAATTGTTGTTCACTTCTAGTCGCATGACCTGAAGCGTGAATCTTTTTATCAGGGTGATTTTCGTAAACTGTCACACCTAATTTGTAAAGTTTGTTAATCATTTCTTCCACTTGAGCGTAATTTCCCGGAATTGGGTTAGAAGATAAAATGATTGTGTCATTAGGTTTTAAGCTTACTTTAGAGTGTTTTTGAGAAGCCATAACGTTCAACGCTGCGTTTTCTTCTCCTTGAGAACCAGTTAAGATTACTAACACTTCTTCATCAGGCATAGTTGCAATGTCTTTTGCTTGAATAAAGTCAGAGTCTTTAGCTTTTAAGTAACCTAATTTTCTACTAATTTTGACGTTAGCTTCCATTGATTTACCTAAAATAGCTACTTTACGGTTCATGTTGATGGCCATTGCAACGATTGATTCAATTCTTGATAGGTTCGATGCAAATGTTGAGACGAATACTCTACCTTTAGCACTTCTAATGTAGTCTAAAATGTTTCTAATAATGTATTTTTCTGATTCACTAAAACCAGGTACTTCAGCAGAAGTAGATTCACATAATAAGACATCTACACCTCTATGTGCAATTTTCATTAATCTGTATAGGTCAGTTTGGTCACCTTCAGTGGCAAAGTCAAATCTGAAGTCACCAGTTTCTACAAGGTTACCATTTGGTGTTTGGAAAGATACAGCAAATGCATCAGGGATACTGTGACATACTCTAAAGAAATCAATTTTGATGTCACCAAATTCAAATGTGTCGTTATCAGAATACATGATTAATTCTGGTTGGTAGATGTTTTTGTATTCTGACATTTTCTTTTCGATTAATTTAACAGATAATTGAGGGGCGATAATTTTTGGAACAGGAACTTTTTTTAATAAGTGTACAATAGCGCCAATGTGGTCTTCGTGACCATGTGTAATAACTAATGCTTTGATTTTGTCTTTACGTTCTAATAAAGAACTGTAGTTAGCGATCATACCATCTACACCTAATAAAGTACTGTTAGCAAATTTAATTCCTGCATCGACGATAATGATGTTGTCGTCATATTCAACAACGTAAGTGTTTTTACCAATTTCTTCTAGGCCACCTAGAGCATAAATATAGGTAGGTTTAGTGTTTTTGGGTGGTTTAATAGACTGAGAACCATTATTTTTTTTATTTGGTTTCATATAAAAATCCTTTAATTTCAACAAATGTTCATTTTGAAACATAAAAATACCATTTATAAGAGTCGTTCATTTATAGATGGATTCAAATGAATATGATATTTTTATGAAAAATATTAAGATAACTTAGTGTGGGTACCTAAGTCACGAGTTTTTAAGATTAACTTAAATGATATGTATTTATATTAATATAATTTTTAAAATCCAAAGACACTAATGTAATTTTTTTCTAGGAAATAAGTGACTTTTTTTATATCTATATTAATAGGGCGATTTTTTTAAAAATAATTCTTCTTTTTTAGAAATAAAAACTCATTTCATTTATAGTCATGCTATAATTTAAATTGTCAATGTGCCAAAGACAGTAACTGGCTTGTCCTTAATTTGTTACCGAGGAACGTTATCTATATAATTCGTTTATTATTTGCATATTGTCAATAAATTAGATATATAAGGTGGTGTAGAAATGAGCCAACAAGCTATTCAAGCTAAAGAAGTTCAAGTTCAAAGCATTACTAGTGATTTACAAAAAGCTAAATCATTTATTGTATTTGAATACTCTGGATTAACAGCTAAAAGCATCACAGCTTTAAGATCTGAATTATACAAATCAGGTTCAAAAATGTACGTATTAAAAAACAACATTTTACGTCGTGCATTAAAAGAAGCTGGTATTAACGATTTTGAAGGATTAGTAAAAGGTCCTAACGCAATTGCAATCGCTTTTGAAGATGAAATTGCTCCAATTAAAAACGTTAACAACGTAGCTAAAGAATTTGATGTTGTAAACCTAAAAGGTGCATATATCGAAAATACATTTGCTGATCAAAATAAAATTCAACAATTGGCAAATATCCCAGGAAGAGAAGGATTGTACTCAATGTTCTTATCATGCTTACAATCACCTATCCGTAGTTTCTTATATGCTGTTAAAGCAGTGAGTGAAACAAAATCTGAATAATAAATTCTATTTATCAAAGATGTCATATAGGAGAAATCAAAAATGGCAAAATTAACAAACGAACAAATTATTGAATCATTAAAAGAAATGACAATTTTAGAAGTTAGCGATTTAATTAAAGCTATCGAATCTGAATTCGGTGTATCTGCTGCAGCTCCTGTAGCTGTTGCAGCTGCAGCTTCTGCTGAAGAAGCTCCATCAGAAGTTAACGTAGTATTAATGGATGCTGGATCAAACAAAGTTGGCGTTATTAAATTAATCCGTGAAATTACTGGATTAGGTTTAATGGAAGCTAAAGCAATGGCTGAAAAAGCTGGTAGCGTTTTAAAAGAAGACGTTAAAGTTGAAGAAGCTAACGAAATGAAGAAAAAATTCGAAGAAATCGGCGCTAAAGTTGAATTAAAATAATTTCTCAATAATTATTTAAACAAACATAATTAACCTCTCTTTCATCTCTTGTTGAATGAGAGGTTTTTATAATAAAATAAATATCATTATGACTTATAACTTAACAAAACTATTAGGAATTTCTCAACCTCAAGATGGTGTGGTAACCTTAAGAGATTGCGTTAATAAATACGTGAAATTATTAGGAACTTATGTCCCTGAATTAATTGACGAATTAACCGCTTTTAGCTACCAACAAAAGTTATACATTTTTCCTGATACTAGTCCTGAGTTAGCTGAAAGTATTAAAAAGTTAATTATCGCGGGTTTCTTAATTACCCACGAATTTACTGGGTCACCAATTGTATTAGTACAAATGGAAGACTTATTAAAAAACAACAAGTTATGTACCCCTGACGTGTTGTTTTTCTTAGTTACTTTACTAACCAATTTATTATGAAGGGTGAACCTTCACGATTGAGATAAAGAACTAGCAGCAATCAACGAAAAAATGACCAAAGTAACCGAACTAAATCCCAGATACTTTGACGTTAATTTATTTAACTTAAAAAATTTGGAAATCGGTGCTCAAACTTTAAGTCGTGATTTTGAGAACAGTGAGGAAGCCTTCCAAGTATCCTTGGACGCTTTCAGACAAACTATCATAGATTCGGTATCACAGGATTCAGATTCAGCAAACCATGAAGAAACTGATTCTGAGTTCGATGACCAGCCTAAAACTACATCAGATCTAACCAACAATTAATTAGGTGCGGATTTGATACCTCTTCTTTCTTCAAAGAGTGCTTAACAAACAATCTAAGAACCAAACACTCTTAGGTTGTTTTACTAGTACAGTTTATTTCATTCTTTCTATGAAAGGAATCTATGCAGAGTATCACACTAAGCCACCCGCAAATTGTGAGTATCGCGGTCAACGTGGCTATCTTCGTGCTAATTGCTATCGGGTCGATAGTCTTCATTAGCCAATTAAAATTAAAAGAAAAAGGATACAAATACCTATTTGTCCTTTATGTAATTTATTGAGTTCCGATTATGTTAGTACGTCCTTATAGAGGGACAATGCAACACGCCTTGGGCGATGTTGAATTAATGTGAGTGGTTCTGGCCGCTTACGGATTTGTCGGAATTTTCTTGAGAGCGTTTGCTGACGTTATTAGCTACGTTTTCAAATTTAGAAAAGCTTTCTTGTACTTCAGTTTAGTGGTACAAATTATCTTATTCATTCCTGTTATCGCTCACCCTTCAACTGCAACTAACATCGTTGAAGCTTTCGGTATCGGGGTCGGGGCCAGCTGTATTGGTACCTACGAATTATTATTCAAAGAACAATACGGTAAAAAAAGAGCCTTCTTAACCGTTTCATTATTATCTATTCCACCATTATTAGCTAACTTCTTAACTGCTCCTATTCAATCAGTAGTTAAAACAGCAGCTACAAGCCACGGTAAAACCGATCCACATATCTTATTGATTCTGTGAATGATTGCTTTAGCTTTCTGTGTCTTAGCGTTAATCATGATGTTCTTCTTAAAAGAAAAGAGAAGAACTACACCAGGTTTATTCAATGCTATTGAAGAACAATTAAGTGAAAAGAAAAATAACCGTAGTCAAGAATTAGGTTTCTTCTTCGGTTTAGCCTTTGTCGGTATGCTAATTATGTTCATCAAATTTAGTAACTCAGGCAGTATTGGTACAATGCACGTGGAACAATTAGCAAAATACAACCACACTTCAAGTGCTGCTTACGAAGGATACTTATCAGTTATTTTCAGTCTATTCCAACTAGTAGCTGGTATCCTTGTTGGTACAGTGTTAATTAAAAAATGAAACACATTATCAATCTTCTTATTAGGTTCAGGAATTTGAGTAATCTACGAATTAGCTGCAGCCTTCATTAGAAGCCCAATCGCTTACTTCTGTGTTCACAGTTTAAACGGTTTCGCTTACGGAATCTTATACAACTTAATCTTAGCTGTTGTATTAAAAATCTCAACATCAGGTAAAGTCGTTACAAAGATGGGTGGTTACCAATCTATCTTAGCTATCGGTATTACTGGTGCCGGATGATTCATTCCATGAGTAAAACACAGATTAATGGCAAGCAACCACTCATTCAACAGTTACATGCACACATACATGGTTGAAAACTTAATCTTATTCGGTTGTGTATTATTAGCCATCGTTACATTTGTGTTATTAACTTACTTCTTTGACAGAGACAACGCTTCATTCAAATTTAAGCAACCAAAGGCTGTAGAATCAGCACAACCTTTAGAAGCTAAAAAAGAAGAAGTTTTAGTATCTGAAAAGATCTAATTATCTTATAAAAGTTGGTTTGAAAAAACCAACTTTTTTTCTTTTCAATATTTAAGTTAATGTAACGAATTACTTGATAATTACTTATTAAAAAACATTATTTTGTTGATTAAAAAATAGTGCCCAAGCATTCTAATTATTTATGAGGTTTTATTAAAAAAGTAATATAGATTTTAAGCACAATCAGATTTAGCATGACATAACCACGTTGTAAGTGATATATAAAATATATAATAAATACAATAAATGGAAGTTAAATGATGAAGCAAGATAAGAAAAATAAAATTATTTTGAATCGTTGACCTGACAATTTTTTCGAAGAATCTTTTAAATATTTTGATGAAAATGAAGAAATAAACGAGCATTTAAATGGTTTATTAAAAGCTTTATCAAAAAAATAATCTAAACCCACCTCCATAATTAACCAAGTAATTATGAAGGCGATTTACACGTTATAAAATTGATTATTTCAAACTTTAATATATAATTAAATTAAGTAAGAACATTATGTGCTCAACTTTCAAGCGCAAATTAAAAATCAAGCGGTCCGAAACGCTTGATTTTTTTGTTGCCTATACTTGGAGCGTTTTAACTTAACTACTTACGAGCAATCAAGTATAACAATAATAAAATTATTATTAACGCTACTAAGTATCACATAAAAAGAAGAACACTATATGCTCCTTTCTAGACACAAAATTATTATAAATAATAATATTTTTAACACAAAAGATAACGTTAATTAATAGACTAATTATTGTGTTAAAACATATTTTTTTCGTGTTGTTTTTTTAAAAAAATAAGTAAAATTTAAAGTTTTGCATAAACTTATTACATAATTAACTGCGCAATTACGAACGCGGTTTAAACTATGTTATAAAATTTATTATTTCCGAATTTAATGTATAATGAAATCAATGAAATCATATGTGCTTAACTTTCAGGCACAAATTAAAAACCAAGTGCTTCGACACACTTTGTTTTTTTCTTGTTTATACTTGGAGCGTTTTAACTTAACTGCTTACGAGTAATTAAGTATAATAATGAAATTATTATTAACGCTACTAAGTAGGCCATGAAAATAAAATTATAAAGCGTTGAAATTTCAAGCATAAATTAAAAACCAAGTGGGTCGAAACACTTGGTTTTTGTTATCTATTAAATATTTGTTTCAGAATTATTAGATTAATTTACGTTATCTAATTAAGTCTTGAATTTCTAAGACTTTAGTTACTAACCCTTCATAGAATTCAGGCTCGTGACACACTAAAATAATTGTGCCATCAAATTTCATTAAGGCTTCTTTTAAGACTTGTTTAGCCACTTTATCTAAGTGGTTAGTGGGTTCATCTAAAACTAAAACGTTGTATTCAGAGTTCATTAAAATACTTAATTTTAATTTGGCTTGTTCACCACCAGAGAGTTTGCTGACTCTGTTTTCAATGTTTTCTTTCTTTAAACCTACTTTGGCTAATTCACTTCTTAATTTATATTGGGTTCTGTCTTCTGGAGGGAAGTGGTCGTAAGCGTATTCAAAAGTTGTTTGGTTAGAATCAAACTTGGTTTCTTGTTCAAAGTAACCAAAGGTCACGAAGTCACCAATTTTAATTTCACCACCAATTAGTTTAATTTGGTTAATGATAGATTTCAATAAAGTGGTTTTTCCTAAACCGTTGACCCCAACGATTGCTACTTTTTCTTTTCTCTTAATCAATAAATCAAACGGATGGTTTAATGAGTGGTTGTAACCAATTTCAATGTTAGAAGCATTCACAATTCTTTTGGCTGGCGCGCCATGTTCATAAAATCCAAAGACTGGTTTTTTATCGTCTTTCACGATTTCGATTCTTTCAATCTTATCCAACATTTTTTGCCGAGATTTAGCTCTGGTACTTGTGTTTGCTTTCGCAATATTTTTTGCAATGAAAGTTTCCATTCTTTCAATGTATTTTTCTTGCCGTCTTTGTTCACTCACTAACTTTTCGTGTTGCATCGCATGCACTTTTACAAAGTTATCGTAGTTACCTTTGTAACGTGTTAATTGATAATTTTCAATATGGTAAATAACGTTACTTACTTCGTTTAAGAAGTTCATATCGTGTGAAATTAAGACAAAAGTTTTTTCGTAATTTTTTAAGTAGTCAGTTAATCAAGCAACGTGTTCTTCATCCAAGAAGTTAGTGGGTTCATCTAAGAACATTAGATCAGGTTTTTGTAATAATAATTTACATAATAAAACTTTAGTTCTTTGACCACCAGATAATTTAGACACTAAAGTATCTAAACCAAATTTATCAATCCCTAAACCTCTAGCCACACTTTTGATTTTTTCGTCAATGCTGTAAAAATCACTGTAAGACAATAAGTTTTGGATTTCACCAGCCCGGTGCATCATCTTATCGTATTCTTTTTCAGAAACATCGCCCATCGTCATGTACAAGTTAGTCATTTCAGTTTCTAAATCGTAAAGACTTTGGTATGCTGTTTTTAAAACGTCATACACACTTTGAGTGTCACCTAATTGAGTATGTTGGTCTAAGTAGCCTACAGAAATGTAAGGACTAATATCTAATCTTACTTCATCCGCTTCTAACTCTTTTAAAATAATTTTAAATAAAGTAGATTTACCTTTACCGTTGGCTCCAACTAAACCAACGTGTTCCCCTTCAAAGATTTCTAATTCAGCGTTTTTGAAAATATCTTTATCAATAAAACTATGAGTTAATTCGCTTACTTTTAAAAATGCCATTATCTCTCCTTAATGTAACCTAAATTAAAAACTTTATAGATAGGTAACTCTGTATTTCATTCTCTTAACTTGTTATAAATCACATCCACAAACACTTGTTCAGCGTCGTGACCAATATCCACCATACATAAATTAGCGTTTAGACCATCTTGAAAACCATGTCATTTAACATCTCCCGTTAAAAACATCTGAGTCTTATGGCTTAGCACTTCATTCATCATTGATGAACAAGATCCAGCTCCAATAGCAAACGTGCTTACCGCTTGTTTGTTTTGCACTTGTAAATATCTTCTGGAATTAAAGCATTTATGTTCCACTAAATAATCTATAAATTGTTCCAATTTCATCGGTTCATTTAATGTACCATACACCAAAAATTGCGAAGTTTTAGTAATTTCTTCATCCAATTTAGCAATCGGACTTAAATACTTTTTAAAAATTTGGTAACTTGTACCTTGTAAATCCATATCAAAACAAGTGTGTAAAGCAATATGTAAAATTTGGTTTTCTTGTAAAGCGTTAAACAACTCTACGTTTACCACATTCATTACATAATCATCAGGATTTTCTACATTATTTTTAAACAACGGATGGTGTGTCACAATGACATTACAGTTATTTTCTAACGCCATTTTTAAAGATAACTTATTTAAGTCTAAAGCTACCAACACGTTAGTGATTTCTCCATCTATGTTTTGATCTAAATCATAACTGCATTGGTCTCATGCTTCTGCATGTTCAAATGGATAAAGGTGATTTAAATAATTAACAAGTTCAATTTTTTTCATCTTCTAAAAATTCTTTCATCACTAAATATTCTTGTTTTAACTGAGAACTAATTTTTTCTAAATCAAATCTTTCAATGCCTTTAATTCTTTGTAAGAAATAGGCTTTCTTTACTTCAGTTAAACTTACTTTATTTACTGGACCAACAAATAAATCTACATCATCAAGAATGTTTGTAGTATCAGCCTTGTGGAATTTTAAAATTTCGTAATGCAAACCGGCATCATAAATAATTTCTTCATTATCAATGATATAGTTGTGGTTCTTTAAGAAACTTCTTAATTTATGAACATCATTGTTAGGTTGCACAATGTAATATTGTGGCACTTGGTGTAAATTATTTTCCACGATATTCATAATACTTGTGGCACCCATGCCACTAATAGTTACGTAGTCAATTGCTCTTTTTAAATCTAAATTTTTAAAACCATCATTCAAGACAAAGTCAATTTTGTCTAATAGGTTATGTTTTTGTACATTTTCATAACCATTTTTTAACGGTAACTCGTTCACTTCAATGTTAGTTACCCGGTCAGCTAACCCATTTTCAACTAAGTAAATAGACAAGTAAGCGTGGTCGCTTCCTACGTCGATCACGCTTACTTGATGATTATGAGATTTAATCAGGTTAGCGACAGCTAATAATCTATTTGTCACCTAAAAATCCTGGTCCGAAGAATGATGATAATTTTTTAATTCTTGGCAATTGTTTTAGTCTACGTAAAGCTTTAGATTCAATTTGTCTTGCACGTTCTCTAGTGAAGTCACATTCACGACCAACTTCTTCTAAAGTCATTTGTTTTAGATAAGGTTTTAAACCATATCTCATTCTGATAATTTTTTCTTCTTTTTCAGTTAACACTTTTTCGAAGATTTCGTCGATTTGTTCTAGTAATAATTCCATTTCAGTATGTTCTTCTGGAGATACTACATCGTTATCTTGAACAAAGTCTACGAATTGTGATTCTTCGTCATGTCCGACTGGTTTATCTAAAGATACTGGATCAATGTTTAATTTCTTAATATCACTCACTTTTTTAGGAGTTAAACCGCTAATTGATCCACCCATTTCTTCACATAGTTCTTCAACCGTTGGATCTCTACCCAATTCTTGAACAAGTTTTCTTTCAGCCTTGATTAACTTGTTGATAGTTTCTACCATGTGAACAGGAATTCTAATGATTCTCGCTTGGTCAGTAATCGCTCTCGTAATTGCTTGACGAATTCATCATGTAGCGTAAGTACTGAATTTATTCTTTAAGCTGTAATCATATTTAGTAATTGCTTTTAATAAACCTTGTGAGCCTTCTTGAATCAAGTCTTCAAGGTCTAAACCTCTGTTTAAGTATTTCTTTGCAATTGAAGTTACTAAACGTAAGTTTGATGTGAAGAATTGGTCAGTGGCGTATTGTCTTTGTTCTTCGTCACCTTCTTTAAGTAATCTACCTAATTCTAATTCTTCTTTGTTAGTTAACATCTTAGACTCACCTAAAGTACCTAAGAACGCTTTAACCCCATCATCTACTCTATCGTTAATTGAAGAAGTATAACCTGATTTATTAGCGTTTAATTCATCAGTATCATCAATTCCGTAATCTTCTTTTTTCTTACCGTTTTTAGTTTTCTTAACTGGTTCTTCGTCAGATAATTCAATACCGGCATTGATAATAGTTGTATAAATTTCTTCATATTCATCATCACTTAAAGCAAAGTGAGCAAATGCGTCTTGCACTTGAGACATGTAGATTTTATTTTTATCTTTTTTAGTTTTCTTTGTTCTAGCGTTATTAATTAAAGTGTCTAAAATTTTGTTTGGACCTAAAAGTAATAGAGTGTTTTTACTTGAAGATTCTAAAACCATTTTTTGGTCAAAAGTTTTACTTAAACTATCGTTAAATGATAATTCAGCAATTGATTCAATTTCTGGTTTTTTTACACCTCTTTTGACTACAGGTTCAGCAGTGGTTTTACTACCACCTAGAATAATAGAAGTTTTTTTCTTCTTTTCTTTATGGATAGGTTCGATTCTTTCGGCAACACCTTTTTCAATACCGTGGTCTGTATCTTCAACGATAACAGTTTGAGAAGAAGGTCTACCTCTTCTTGTTTGAACCGTTCTTTCTTTTTTCGGTTTTTCTACAGTTACAGTTTTACCATCAGCAGATTCGTGTGTGACTTTTACACTAGATCTTCTACCAGATCTCACGACTTTAATTCCTTCTTCAGGAATTGCGGTTTCTTTACTTGAAACCTTTTCGGCAGTAGATTTTGTTACTTTAGTTGTTTGTTCAGTAGCAGCTTTTTTAGTTGGCATATTTATCACATTCCTTAATAGTAAAAAAAGTCGTTTGTAGTCAAACTACCCCCGCTTTTTTTAGATACATCTTTTATTATATAATTTTTTTCTACAATATTGAAAATTATTTTATTTTTTTGTTATAATAAAATTTACTTCATTACCTTTAGAATGGTTTTTTTCTTTGTTAATGGTTCATTTAATAGTTGAACATTAGCTAAGAATTCAGTTTCTAATTGCATAGCAATTGGTTTATCACTGTATAAAGTAGCAATTACTTCACCAGCATTTACAAAATCATTCTCTTCTTTATTTAAATAAATTCCAGCATTAAAATCTAATGCTTGACCTTTAGTAAATCTACCAGCACCTAACTTTGCACTAATCATACCTACTTCTTTAGTTGAAGCATAAACTACATAACCAGCTTGTGGTGCTGTAATTTCATGTTTATATTTAGGTTCTCAGAATGTGTTATCTCTAATTTTTTGAGCATCACCATGTTGGTTGTTTACGTAATTTAAGAAACATTCGTAAGCAGCTTTACTTTGTAAAATTTCATCAATTGTTTTAGTTGCTTCAGCAACATTGTTGTTCGGTAAAACGTTTGTTTCTAATAAAATGTCAGTCACAAAACTATAAATCAATTCTTTTAAGTTTGCTGATCAAATTTCGTTTTGTAAGAATTTGACAGTTTCTAACACTTCAATTCTGTTACCTACACATTTACCTAATGGTGTAGACATTTGTGTTAAGTGAATAATAGTTTTTCTGTTGAATCTCTTAGAAATGTCTAAGATGGCTTCAGACAACTCTTCAGCCATAGCTAAATCTTTACAGAAGGCACCGTTACCAACTTTAATATCTAAGAAAATGTAGTCAGTTTCAATTGCCAACTTCTTTGACATGATACTTGCGGCAATTAAACCTACTGAATCTACTGTTCCAGTTACATCTCTTAAAGCATACATTTTCTTATCAGCTGGTACAATTTCCGCACCTTGCATCATTAAGAAGAAGTGGTTTTTATCAATTTGTTCTTGGTAGTGGTGTTCATCATATTCACAGTCTACACCCACTGATTCTAATTTGTCGATTGTGCCCCCAGTAAACGCTAAGCCGCGGCCAGATAATTTAGCGACATCATAGCCTAAGACAGCTAAAATTGGCGCTAAGATTAATGACACTTTATCACCAACACCACCAGAACTATGTTTATCAATTAAAATGTGCAATTTATTAGTTGCCTTAGGATGCATTGTTACCCCAGAGTTCAACATCGCTTTGGTTAAATAATATCTTTCGTCTGCTGTGGTACCTGTTAATCTAATGGCCATCAAGAAAGCTGAGGCTTGATAATCAGGAATTCTATCATTTGTAAATTCTGTTACAAAGTAGTTGTATTCTTCTTCAGTTAACGCTACTTGGTTAACTTTTTTTGTGATCAAATCTAAAATATTCATTTGATACCCTCGTTTCTACATACCTGTTTTCTGCATATAGCAGAAAGTATAAAACTATATTATAACTACAATAATAAATTGAGTTAAGCTTTTATACATCCAAAAAAGAATTATTTTTAGATAAACTACCAAACCCTACATAATTGAAAGATTTTGCTATTTATTTTTTGTGTAGATATAATAAATATCCCGACTTATTTCGTATATTTCAAAGGTTAAATATGAAAACACATTTCTTTCAACCTCTAAGTATCCAAAAACGTCAATTAGTCTCACACTCCTCTTTAATTGCGGGTGGTGGTTTTCTTCTTGTATCGGGATTTTGTTTACTGTACTGGTGAATAGTCCAAACCTACTTTCCTCATATTTTGCACGAAGAAGCCTATTTCTATGCTTCTTTAGCAATCAGTATTAGCTTACTAATCTTGGGAATGATATTAAAACCACTATTATTAAGAAATGCATTCCAGACTGCATGGTGAAAAATTAGTTTAATTTGAGTTCTATATTTATTTGCTTATGTAAGCATCTTAGCACCATTAATTACGATCATTAATGATGCATGAGTAATTTTCATCGCCCTTGGATTTACGGGCATTAGTTTCATAGTAATGGGAGTTATCGGTACCTTCTTTGTTTCTGATAAATTCGCCAATTCTTTAGGCTGATTCTTGTTTATCTTAACAGCTAGCATTTTTGTTATCCAACTAATTTTCTTGTTAGCCATTGGGTTCACTTACCCACATTATGCGACATGACAACTAATTTTTGAAATTGTCTTTAGTGTGGTCACTTTAATCATCACCGTTTTAACTTTCTACAGAATTTCTAAAATGGAAGTAATGTACCAAAACTTAGACGCTCAAAGTAAACCTAAATTAGCCTTTATTTTGGGGTTAGAAATTTTAAATATGTTTATTTGATTGTTCTACTACTTGTTGAACATCTTAAGTTGATTTAGAAATTAGATATAATTCAATAACCTTCGTAATCAATAAGAATTACGAAGGTTTTTTCTCGTTCACTTCAAAAAGATGCTCACGAATATATATATATATATAATCTTAGGCGAATCTACCAATTAGATTCCCAGGTGATTGTATGAGAGTTTATAAAATTAAAACAATGTCTTCCTTAAACCGTATGATAATGGCTAATTCATCATTAGTGTCCGGTGGAGGATTTTTATTAGTATCTATATTATGTTTTATTTATTGAAAAATCATGACAGTAGACTGTGCATGATGCTTACAAACTAATAGTTATATAGAAGTGACTTTATTTGTTAGTATTGCGTTAGTAATAGTGGGTAACTTTTTAAGAATATTTCTTAACAAAAACTTATTGAAAAACTGAGGCAGCATTATTAGTTTATGAATCACTTATTTAGCGATTTATTTTGGAGCAATTGCACCAGTCTGTAGCGCTGCTCCTGACGCATGAATCATTTTTATTGCAATAAGTTTTACTGGTATAAGTTTTTTAGTTACTGGTTGTATTGGCCAATCTAAAATCACGAACAGATGAACTAACAACTTTTGGTGATTTAGTTTCGTTTTTACAGCGAGCCTTTTTGTTCTTGAATTATTTTTCTTATTATTACTGCACGCTAATTACAGTGGCTACGCGCGTTGACAATTAATTTATCAAGTGGTGTTTAGTTTAGTGATGGTAACGATTTTAACCCTTTATTACAACTCCATCTCGCGTTGAAATTTAGCTAAACTAAGAATGATAACAAACGAAAAAAGAAAAGCCCAACTTTTATTAAAGATATATTTTCTTGCAGGATTAGGTCTTTTAAATACGCTGATTTGTGTTATTTACAACACAGGCAAAATTCTTCTATTTATTCTCTTTATTTTTGCACTGGTCAATTCTGCAAGTAGTAACAATTCTACTAGAATTCATTACATATACAGAAGACCTTGATCTGACGAAGAAATCGTTGAATAAATATTACATTATTAAAAAGAATCGTTTATCTCATTACGAGATAAACTTTTTTCTACTTGTTTAACCTGAAATAAAACCAATTTTACAATCAGAACATTTTATGTGTGAGTTTAAATTGCTAGATAAAAATATTGCTTTTTTTGTTTTGGATAGCGTTATGATTTAGGTAGATTAATTGTGATTAATCTAGAGATTATTACAATTCAAGTTTAATTTACATGCTGACACTTTTATGTTTTATTGTCTCAAATTTAAATGACATAAAAGTTTATTCATTTCCTTTCAGTTAGCATAATTGACTTTCTATTTTAATAACTCTTATATTCTTTTTAGAAAGAAATAAATTATGAAACCTAACTTAAGTAAAAAAAACATGAATTATTCTAGGCAGTATCCTTGGTTTGACTGCTGTTACTGCCACTGCAGTGAGCGTACCTTTAACTGTAACTAAACACGTTGAACAACAAAAAACTAATAACTGTATCAGTTTAAGTAAAAACACTTTTACTACAAATTACAAATTAAATTCTAGTCATATTAATTTTGAACAAATGTTGCAAAAGACTAATTTACAGTCTGTTGATAAATACATTAATAATCAAACTAATAATCTTATGGATTCAATGTTAATTGCTAATCCTCATTTATCAAAAACTTATCAACAAAACGCAAAGTACCGTGCAATCGTCAAAGAAAAGGCTTATAAATTAAGTAAATTAGTCTTTGAACACAAGATTAGCATGAACACCTTAATCAAGAATAACATTAAAAAATTTAATAACTTACCAGAAAATAAAAGACAAGCTATTGAACAAAAAATTCATAAGTACCAAGAACAAGAAAAGAAACTACAAACTAAGCGTGCTTTAGCATTGAAACAAAAATATGATGCTGAACATGCATCATATGTTGCGTTTAGTAGTCCTATTAGTTTATTTAGTAACAATTCTAACAATAAACAAAGTTATACAATTAACGAACAAGCCGCTAAGAAAACTAATGCCAGAATGAAAAAGCAGCTAACAATGTTGGCAGCATTTGCTGGCACAATGACTGCTGCTGCGGCAGCTAGTTATATTATTGCTGCCGCTCAATTTACAATCCCTTTTTGAGGATGATTTGTATCGGGTCCTATAACTTTAGCTTCAGCAGTAGCAGATACGGCAGCAGCAGCTATGGGTTGAGTGGCATACAAAGGAATTAATAATATTTATGCTGAAGTTTCGACATTTTTAATTTCTGGTACTAGTGTAACATATTCTGTAAATGATATATTTGCTTTTATAAATGATTTAAATCATTATAAAGGATGAGAAATTGAAAAATTACCTACTCTTCAAAGATGTGTTGAAGTATGTTTGGGAGTAAATGATGCTGATGCGGTATTTAATCTTTCAAGTTTGGAAGCTACCGTGGCAATAGATGTGATTCTTACATTTTTAGATTTAGTTACAGCTTCGATTGGTATAGCTTCCACTGTTATAGCTTTTTAATTAAATATGTACAAATATAAAAATTTTTCTGACATCTATTTCAAAAAAAGAAGCGATTACTTACCAGTAAATAATGAGTTAGATGAAATTAGCAAAGATTGAAAATTCATCCAACCATTTTTAAATAAATATAAAGAAGTTCATGTCATCGATATAAATTACAATGTTCCTTGAAATTTTCATTCTTACACTAATTATTGAGTATGTATAGGTTCGACACAACCTGACGCTATTTTAGGTATAGATTTTATTATCGTACTTTATTATGTTCCTGATTCTCCAATGCTGCCAACTTTAAAATATTGTTCTTTTTATTTAGTTGTTTGTGGTCCTAGTTTAAAATACAATCCCAGAATTGGAACACAATGAAATACAAGCATTGTAATGAGCCCAGCTTCAGCAATTTTTTTTAAAAGACTTGCAATTAGTAGTTATGCAACAGAATTATCCGATTTTTTAATAGCTTGCTGCATGGCTGGTCAAAGAAAAACTCTTAGACTTATTAACAGATACTTTCCTAACTTATTAAAGCAACCAAGTAAACATAAAAATAAAGCTTACTGCAAAGTCAACAATAAATACATTAAAGAAATGAAAAAATTAGGATTATTTCCTGATAAGAATAAAGAAAATTAAATTTTTACTTACTTATGATTAAGTATAAAGATTACAAAGAGATCTATTTCAAACAGAGAAAAGATTTTTATGAAGTAAATCCACAAATGGATGAAATTGCTAAAGATTGAAAGTTTATTCAACCTTTTAAAGAAAAATTTAAAAATGTTCACATTTTAAATGTGCATTATAACGCTCATTGAAACGGTAGATTCTACACAAATTATTGAATTTCTATTGGTTCGAATGAACCTAATGCCATTTTAGGGATTGATTTTATCATTGTGCATTATTATGTACCTAGAGGAGATGTCAGTGATTTAAAATCTACACAAACATTCTTTTTAGTTGAATGTGGACCTAGTTTAAAATATAACACTCGTATAGCCACTGCATATAATACTAGTAATGTTTGTAGTCCAGTTTCAGCACTATTCTTTAAAAGAATTGCGATTAGTAGCTATGCCACCAAAAGATCTGATTTTAATATTTATGGATGCTTTGTTTACCCCAAGCAAACTATTAAAGTTATCAGTAAATACTTTCCTAACTTATTAAAAGAACCAAGCAAACATAAAAATAAAGCCTACTGTAAAGTAAACAATAAATACATTAAAGAAATGAAAAAATTATGGTTGTTTACTGACCAAAATAAAGAATATTAAATCATTATGATTCAATATAAAGATTACAAAAACATTTACTTTAAACAAAGAAAAGATTTTGAAGAAGTTGATTCTGAAATGGACCAAATTGGTAAAGATTGAAAATTTGTTCAACCTTTTAAAGAAAAATTTAAAAATGTTCATATTTTAAATGTTTATTACGATACTCATTGAAACGGTAGATATTATACTGATTATTTATTTGCAATTGGTTCTAACGAAAAAGAAGCTGTTTTAGGTATTGATTTTATTGTAGTTCACTACATGGTTCCGAGAGGAGATGTTAGTGACTTAAAATCAGTGTATACGTTCTTTTTAGTTGGATTAGGACCGAGTTTAAAATATAACACGCGTGTAGATACCAATTTAAATAGTAGTATGGTTTGTAGTCCCGTTTCAGCACTTTTCTTTAAAAGAATTGCAATCAGTAGCTACGCCACAAAAAGATCTGATTTTAATATTTATGGATGTTTTGTTTACCTTAAACAAACTATTAAAGTGATCAGTCAGTACTTTCCTAACTTATTAAAAGAACCAAGCAAACATAAAAATAAAGCCTACTGTAAAGTAAACAATAAATACATTAAAGAAATGAAAAAATTAGGATTGTTTCCTAGCGATATTAAAAAACATTAATTAGTCATTTACATTATGATTAAATACAAAGATTTAAATAATATTAATTTTAAAACTAGAAAAAACTTTGAAGAACTAGACGCAACCATTGATGAAATGTGTAAAGATTTAGAATTTTATAAACCTTTAGTAAATCTTTGCAAAGAAGTCCATATGCTAGACTTACATTACAATGTGGTATGGAATTTTTGCTACTACAATGTGTATTGAATATGCATCGGTTCTAATGAACCCGAGGCTATTTTAGGCATAGATTTCATCATTATACATTATTACATTCCTAGTGAAGATATAACATCTCTAAGAAAACCTACACCTTTTTATTTAATTGAATGTGGTCCTAGTTTAAGATATAAAACCCATAATGAAAAAATTCGTGACGCTAACGCTATTTTTCAACCAATTTCAGCTTTAACTCTTAAAAGATTTACTATCAGTAGTTATGCCACAGAGAAATCTGATTTTTATATTTACTGTTGCTTTATTCGGTTAAAAAGAACCATTAAACTGATCAGTCAGTACTTTCCTAATTTGTTAAAAGAACCAAGTAAATATAAAAATAAAGCTTACTGTAAAGTAAACAATAAATACATTAAAGAAATGAAAAAATTAGGGTTGTTTCCTGACAAAAACTTAAATAATTAAAAAATTACATCATTATGATTAAATACAGAGACTTTAAAGAAATTTATTTTAATAAAAGAAAAGATTTTGAGGAAGTCGATCCACAGATTGATGAAATTGGCAAGGATTGAGCCTTCTTTACACCATTTAAAAACAAATGTAAAGAAGTTCATATATTAGACGTTCATTATAATATAACCTGAAATTTTATGTTATATACAGTTTACTGAGCTAGCATTGGTTCCACCGATCCTGACGGAATTCTTGGTATAGACTTCATTATTATCCGTTATTACGTTCCTAGTCAACCAGTTATGACTTTAAGAAAAACGACTACCTTTTATTTGGTTCAATGCGGACCAAGTTTAAAATGTAATAATAGACCTGATACTAGAGGAAAAGCTAGCATTGTTATTGCTCCTGTTTCAGCTCTTACCTTTAAACGTTTTTCTAATAGTAGTTACTCAACCAGAGCTTCTAACTTCAGTACTTTTTGTTGTTTCACTACAATAAAACATACTATGTTACTAATTGAGCATTACTTCCCTAATTTATTAAAACAACCAAGTAAACATAAAAATAAAGCCTACTGTAAAGTAAACAATAAATACATTAAAGAAATGAAAAAATTAGGGTTATTTCCCACAAATAAATAACTCTAATCTAGATTTTTAATTTTCTTTTAAAAGGATGCATTATGATTAAGTACCAAAATTTAAAAGAATTACACACTTTTACCCGTAAAGACTTTTATCCTATCAATACAAAGTTAGATGAAGTTGCTCAAAGCTGAAGTTTTTTAACTAAATTCTGAACCCACTGTAAAGAAGTCCATGCCTTAGCTGTCCATTATAATGTCACTTATAACTTTCACAAATACACCATGTATTTGATTAGTATTGGGTCTACCAAACCAGATGCAGTATTAGGGATTGATTTCATTATTCTTCACTATTATGTACCCGAAGAAGGTTTACTACCTACTCTAAAAAACTGTTATAGTTTTTATTTAATTATGAGTGGTCCTAGTTTAACTTATAACACAAGAGTGGGAACACCTATGAATGCTAGCATTGTTCTAAACCCTCCTTCAGCTCTTTTCTTCAAACATTTCGATCATAGTAGTTATGCTACAGCTAAATCTCATTTCAATGTCTATTGCTGTTTCTTAACTGCACGGAAAACTGTAAAAGTGCTTAGCCAATTCTGACCGAACTTACTAATTAAACCTAGTCCCTATAAAACTAAATGCTATTGTAAAATTAATAATCGTTACATTAAAAAGCTTAAAAAATTGGGGTTAATGCCCAATCCAACCAATAATTATTAATAAAAAAATCTTTATGGCTCTTCAACCATAAAGATTTTGTTTTATTAGTACACAACATCTACCGCTGGTGCATCAATTTTTTCTTTAGGCACTGACGTTAAGTTTCTTGCTCAGTGTGAATATTTGAAAACCAGCGCACTGGCAATCATTCTTAAAATTTGTTCACATTGAACTAAGAAGATGAAGGCTACCGGATCCATAAATGATAATTTTCCCGTAAAGGTTAAAATAGCCATGATAACGGTTCAAATCCCCATAATGACCGAGTCACAAAGAACCACTAATTTGGTACCACCTGTTCTCACAGAGTAGTAGAAAATTGAGAAGATGCCTTGAGATAGAACGATTGGCATTAAGACTCATTCCATTTTCATAGAAAGTCAGTTTAAACCGTTTACGTCTAGATTTTTCATTCCAACTTTAACTGGATCAATGTCTGCATCTAAAGCTTTATTAATACCCCATGAAATACCAAAGATTAATAAGCTTAACGTAACAGACACAATAAATGATCACAATAACGATCTTTTCGCATTTAATTTGGCTTCAGCAATTTTACCTTCGCCTAACGAACTACCTACTAATAGAGAAGTAGAAGCAGCCATTCCTGGTCAAATTACGTTAGCAAATTGCATAATTAAAGTAACGTTTGTTGTCGCGGGTTGGATGTTACCATACATGTCTGTGTTATGACTGTAACGCAAGATAATAATGGTTTGCAAAGTGGCAAAACAAGCAAATAAGAAGTCATTCATAAATGAGGGAAAACCGTATTTTAAGGTTTTTACTCAAACTTCTTTCTCAATTCTAATATTTTTAAAAATGTAAACTGGCTGATATTTTTTAACAGCAATGTAAATTAATAAAAATATTAATTGAGCAATCCGTGCTAAACCATCAATAACTGCAACTAATACAATCGCTAATCATGGATTAGTTTTCGTTAAAATAATGGCGATTGGGTCAAACACCAAACTAATCACAACCCCAATTAAAGAACCAATAAATGAAATACCAGCTCTTTCAGTAATTTGTAAAGCATTAGAAATTGCTTCTGAGAAAATTAACGGAATAAAGGTTCACGTTAACATTCTCATATAAATTGCCCCATAGTCCATAGCACTTCTTAAATCAGCGACATTTGTGTTTTGGGGAATTCCACTAGTCATCGTAATTAATTCTTTAGGAATTGCTGCTAACAGCACCAATAACGGAAGCATTAAAATACTTGCACTAATAAATGAGTAGACGATAATTTGTTGAGTTCTGTGGTATTCATTACTACCAAAATATTGACTCAACATAACAGTGATTCCACTTAATCAAGCAGTTAATACGATAAAGGTAAAACTTAACACAGGGTCAGCTAACCCTAAACCAGTTTTAACTAAAGAACCATCTGTACAAAAGGATGCTAAGTAAAAGTTATTAATAAAAATAACGAAAATTGCCGCTAAGGCTTGCCCTGAAGAAGGTAAGAAAAGTTTGAAAAATGTTTTAATAAATTTGCGGTCACCACAATAGTAAGTAAAACCTTTTTCGCGGCGTTTCTTTTGGTTAGGCTTAACAGTATCCATCTCAGCCAAATTAGCTGGATGTTCCGAACCATTATCACTCGGTTTGAACCCGGTTGATTCGGACGAAATGTTACTGGTACCAGTAACATTTTTCATAGCCATAGTTAATTTCCTCTCTTATAAAATAAGTTAATTATACATTACTCTCTCTGTTTATTATTTTACATTACTAAAAATAATAAAAAGAGACACTTAACAGAGTAATTTGCCACCATTATTACTAATAATTTTTTGATAAAGAGTTTTGTTTTATGACGTTGAACTATTAATCTTTTTATAGCAACAAGTGTTATATAGCAATTCAGCCCTTACATTAAAAAACCTTCATAATGGGTTAGACCATTATGAAGGTTGGATTTTATGGATTTAATTCTATTAATATATTACATCAACAGCAGTTGCACCAATTTTTTCTTTTGAAACAGCTGTTAAGTTTCTTGCTCAATTTGAATATTTAAAGACGAGCGCGCTCGCAATCATTCTTATAATTTGTTCACATTGAACTAAGAAAATAAAGGCTACTGGATCCATAAATGATAATTTACCAGTAAAGGTTAAGCATGCCATAATAATAGTTCAAATCCCCATAATCACAGAGTCACAAAGGACTACCAATTTGGTACCACCTGTTCTCACAGAGTAGTAGAAAATTGAGAAGATACCTTGGGACAAGACGATTGGCATTAAGACTCATTCCATTTTCATAGATAGTCAGTTTAAGCCGTTGATGTCTAAATTTTTCATTCCCACTTTTGCGGGAACCACATTCGCATCTAAGGCTTGGTTAATACCTCACGAAATACCAAAGATAAGTAAACTTAAAGTAACTGAGACAATAAATGATCATAACAATGATCTTTTCGCGTTCAATTTGGCTTCTTCAATTTGACCATCACCTAGTGAACTACCTACTAATACTGAAGTCGCAGCCGCCATTCCCGGTCAAATCACATTCGCAAATTGCATAATTAAAGTGACGTTAGTTGTAGCTGGTTGGATGTTGCCGTACATATCAGTATTATCACTATAACGTAAGATAATAATGGTTTGTAAAGTTGCAAAGCAAGCAAACAAGAAGTCATTTGTAAATGATGGAAAACCGTACTTTAAAGTTTTGGTTCAAACTTCTTTTTCAATTCTAATTTTTTTAAAAATATAAACGGGTTGATGTTTCTTTACAGCAATGTAAATTAGTAGAAATGCTAATTGTGCAATCCGTGCTAAACCATCAATCACAGTTACTAAGATAATAGATTCTCAAGGGTCACCCTTAGTTAAAATAATAGCAATCGGGTCAAAAATAATACTAATGATTACCCCAATGATAGAACCAAGGAAAGAAATACCGGCTCTTTCAGTAATTTGTAAAGCATCAGATAAACCCTCTGAGAAAATTAACGGGATAAAAGTCCACACTAACATTCTCATATAGATTGCTCCGTAATCCATTGCGTGTTTTAAGTCTGGGGTGCTAGTGTTCATCGGAATCCCACTAGTCATCGTAATCAATTCTTTAGGAATAGCAGCTAATAATACCAATAACGGTAACATTAAGATGCTATAACTAATAAACGAATACACCACAATTTGTTGTGTCCGATGATATTCGTTACTACCGAAATATTGACTCATCATGACAGTGATACCACTTAATCAGGCGGTCAAAACAATAAAGGTAAAACTTAAAACCGGGTCGGCTAATCCTAAACCCGTTTTCACTATTGATCCATTTTTGCAAAAGGATGCTAAGTAAAAATTATTAATAAAAATAACAAAGATTGCTGCTAAGGCTTGTCCTGAAGAAGGCAAGAATAATTTAAAAAAAGTTTTTATGAAGCTACGGTCCCCACAATAGTAGGAAAACCCTTTTGGACGACGTTTCTTTTGGTTAGGTTTTGTGAGATTATAATCAGTATTCACTGACTGGTTCGAATCACTGTCGTTTGGGTCTACACCTGTGGATTCGGATGAAATGTTACCGCTGTCGGGAACACTCTGCTCGGCCATATTGTAATTCCTCTCTTATAAAAGTAAATTTAATTTTGTGTATACTTCCATTATTCTATTATCTTACAATACTTTTAGAAATTTGTAAAATGATAGAAAAAGAGTTGCAACCTACACCAGTTGC
The DNA here is from genome assembly GCF_040369755.1 of Ureaplasma ceti. NCBI lineage: Bacteria > Bacillati > Mycoplasmatota > Mycoplasmoidales > Mycoplasmoidaceae > Ureaplasma > Ureaplasma ceti. The sequence continues at coordinate 86,721 of NZ_BAABQM010000002.1, forward strand.
AGCTCTTTTTTAAATTATGTTATTTTGTTTTTGCGTTTTTTTCAAAAGATTCGTACAATTCTTTGTTAGCTTCAGTTTGTGCTAATGGTTTTTGACCTTTGAAAATTTCGTCATAAATTTCTTGGTATTTTGAAACTAAGTGGAATTTAATGTTCTTTCTGATGTCTTCTGGAACATCTTCTAAGAATCTTTCGTCATCAATTGGTAAGAAGATTTCTCTCACACCTGCACGGTATGCTGAAATAGTTTTTTCTTTTACCCCACCAATGATACCGACTTTACCTCTTAACATAATTTCCCCAGTCATACTGATTGTAGTTTTTACTGGAATGTTTGTTAAAGCAGAGATAATTGCAGTTGTTAAAGTTACCCCAGCAGATGGACCATCTTTTGGAATACCCCCAGCTGGTACGTGTACGTGAAGGTCAATATCCTTAAAGATATCTTCATTAATACCGAAGTGTTTTGCGTTTGCTTTTACATAACCTAAAGCAACAGACACTGATTCCTTCATAGTTTGTTCAAGGTTACCAGTTACTACAATGTTACCTTTACCTTTGAAGTAAGTAGCTTCGATTGGCAATAAATCACCACCAGCAGCAGTGTAAGCCATACCGTTAACAATACCAGGAATTTGGTGAGTTTCTTTCATTGTTAAATCGAATTTCTTTTTACCTAAGTATTCTTCGACTACTTCTTTAGTAATAACTTTAGCACCCTTAGTTTTTTCTTTAGCAGTTAATTTTTCTACTAAATATTTTCTAACGATTTGTTGAATAATTCTTTCTAATTCTCTGACCCCAGCTTCTCTAGTGTAGTAGTTAATGATGTGGTCAATTGCATCGTCATTGAATTTCACGTCTTTGCTTGTTAAGTTAGCACCGTCTAAAACTCTTTTAATTAAGTGAGTTTTAGCGATTTCTTTCTTTTCGTTAGCTGTGTAACTTGATAATTCAATCACTTCTAAACGGTCGATTAAAGCGTAAGGAATTTGGTTGTAGTAGTTAGCAGTGGCTACGAACATCACGTTTGATAAGTCGTATTCTTCTTCAATGTAGTTATCACTGAAGTGTGAGTTTTGTTCTGGGTCTAAAACTTCAAGCATAGCACTTGATGGATCGCCCTTGTGGTCACTACCCATTTTGTCGATTTCATCAAGTAAGAATAATGGGTTAATCACACCCGCTTTTTTCATACCCTTGATGATTCTACCAGGCATTGCACCTAAGTAAGTTTTTCTGTGACCTCTAATTTCAGCTTCGTCTTTTACCCCACCAAGTGAAACTTTCACGTACACTTTGTTTAAGGCTTCAGCGATTGATTTAGCTAAACTTGTTTTACCAACCCCCGGAGGACCAACTAAACAAATAATTGGACCACGAGCTTTAGGGTTTTGGGTTCTCACAGCTAAGTATTCTACGATTCTTTGTTTTACTTTAGAAATACCGTAGTGGTTTTTATCTAAAACTTCTTGAACGTTGACTAAATCATGGTTGTCAGCACCTTCTTGTCATCATGGTAAATCTAATAATCAATCGATGTAAGCTTTTGTTAAACTTGCTTCGTTTGAGTTCATTGACATTTCGTATTTAGCTAATTCACTACGCACTTTGTCTTTAATGTATTGTGGGTAAGGGAATTTTTCTAAACGTTTCTTGATTGATTCAGTTTCGTCATCACGGTTACTGATTTCACCAAGTTCTTCTTTGATAACTCTTAAACGTTCACGTAAATAGAATTCTTTTTGTTGTTTTTGTAAGTTATCGTTCATTTTTTGATCGATAACGCCGTTCACTGATTCTTGAATTTGTGTATCACCCTTTAATTCAAAGATGAAATCAGACACAACTCTAAGTTTTGCTTCTAAAGTTTGGGCTTCTAAAATGTCTTGTAATTTTGTAAATAATTGTGGACCAGACATTAATGAAACAGCTAGGTTGTGGATTGCTTTTTCTCATTTAATTTTTTCTGGTTTTTCGTTTGATAATTCTTTTTCGAAAGCAGACATTAAACGAGCATCAAAATTAATGTTATTTTTAGTGATAAAAGCTAAGTCAGATTCTAAGTTTTCTTTAAATGCATCTGTCACTTGGCTTTCCACTTTCACTGGAGTGTAAGAAGCTACAAGTTCTACTGGTGCATCTAAATCAGCTGGTTTGACTAATTCAACTGTTTCTTTACCGACAACAGTAATTTTTCATTCACCAGGGGCAGTTTCGACTGCTTTTTTAACTCTTACTAAAGTCCCGATATTAAAGATATCTTTGTATTTTGGACTATCGATTTCAAGTTCTTTTTGTGCGACAAAAATTAGTTCTTTTTTATTTGGTTCTACTAAAGCCATTTGTAAAGCTTTAACAGATTTTTCTCTGCCTAATTCTAAAGTTTGTTCTACTCCTGGTAAAACAACGCTACCTCTAGTAACTAGTAATGGTATTTGAGTGTTCAAGTTCAATACCTCCTTTGACATTTATATAAATAATATCACATTATTTAACCTTTTTAGCACTCTTATATAATGATTGCTAAAAATGTCTGATGCAATGAGAGAAAAAAGAATTTAGATATTCTAAACGCTTCCATCCATAAGCACTTTTAGGTATCTAAATCCTTCTTAATTTAGTAAATTGATTGGTTATTGTTTAACAATTAGTGTTGGTGGTTGTGTTCTTCAGCTTTTACTTCTTTTACAGGGTTAGCTTTGTTTCATTCGATTAATGATTTCACAACTTTATCGTTTAATAATTGTTCTTTAAGAGCTTCTAAGTTGCCTTTAATTTGTTTCTTTAAGTCTTCTACTGACACGTTGTAGATCTTAGAAACACCTTCTAAGTATTCTTCAACTTCAGCATCGCTTACTGAAATTTCTTCTTGTTTAATGATTTGTTCAACTGCTAAAGCGTATTTTAATGATGTAATAGCATCTTTAGTTAAATTCATGTCGAATTGTTCTTCAGTTGTGTTGATGAATTTTAAGTATTTTTCTAAATCTAAACCTTGTTGTTTTAATTGGTTGTTTAACATAGTTTTGATTTTTCTCTTTTCTGCATTAAGCATTGATGCAGGAATGTGAGATACTTCTGTGTTTGCAACTAAGTCAATGATTAAATCGTTGTTTGCTCTGTCTTTGTAGTTTAAATCGTATTGAGCTTGTAATTGTTTTTTAACGTATGCTCTGAATTCTTCTACAGTAGCAACACCAGCGATGTCTTGAGTTTTAATGAATTCTTCGCTGATTGCTGGGATTGTTTGGCTCTTCATGCCGTTTAATGTTACTTTGAAGATTGTTTTTTGACCAGCTAATGATGGTTCTTGGTAGTTTTCTGGGAAAATGATTTCTAATTCTCTAGTTTCACCTAAGTTCATACCTACCATTTGGTCTTCGAAACCTGGCACGAATTGGTTTGTACCGATTTCTAATTCGTAGTTCTTAGCAGTTCCACCAGCAAAAGCTACACCATCTTTGAAACCTTCGAAGTCGAAAATTGCGATGTCGCCTTTTTCTAAGCTACCTTCAGTTTTGTCGATAACTTTCTTTTGGTGTCTTAAGTATTTGTTGATTTCTTTGTCAATGTCTTCTTCTGACACTGTTTCGTGTTCGTTTTTAATTAAACTAATTTTTTTGTAGTCACGAACTGTTACAGTTGGGAATACATCGTAAGTTAATGATAATTCAAGTTCTTCTTCGTTAACTTTAAGTACGTCTACAGTTGGAGTTTCGATTAATTCGATGTCTTCTTTGTTGAATTCATCAGAATTTTCTAATTCTTCACGAGTTTTTTCGATTGCTGGTTCTAAGCTACGAGTAGCTAAGTCACCGAATGAAATGTATTTCTTAGCAATTTCAAAAGGTACGTGGCCTTTTCTAAAGCCTTCAACTTGTACAGATTTTGCTAAACTTAATTGTTTTTCTTTTAAAGCATCAGCTCAAACTTTTTTGTCTACTTCAATAATGTATTTGATAGCTTCTACTTCTTTTTTGATTTCTTTAATTTGCATATTATCACCTGAATTTTTATCTTTAAATATTAATATGTTTTAAAAAGTTATAGCCTTAACTCCCATAACTTTTAAGAATATTGTTTAAATTATACTAAATAAACGCTAGTTTTTTGCAAAAATTAGCACTTATTCTTTACGACTGCTAATTATAAGTCGCCGGCTTCGTCTTCGTCAAAACTACGAATAACTTTTTCAACTAAAAGATCATCTTCAGTCATTGTGCTACGGTCAGCATCGACCATATTAATTGAATTATTAATTGAATTTAAAATGGCAAATGCTAATTCTTCATCTGATGAGAAGGGGAATGAAGGGAAGTAGTGGTACGCTGTTGCGTTTAGAACATCTAACGCAAAGTTTTGTAGCACTGGGTCTTTAAATGTTTCTTCATTAATAATTTTGCCTGCTTCATCATAAGGTTTTAAAGCGTCTAAAGTTCTGTAAGTAGTTGGTGATAGTACAATATCATCATCTACGTTAGCGTTGTAGAAAATGAACTTTTCGTCCACATTGTTTTCAGCTAATGCATCTAGAATAAAGAACTTGTTCAAGTTTTTCATATTCTTATCTTGTAATCATAGTTGCATAATAGCTAGTTGTGGTTTTTCTAATTTGTCTCCGTATTTTTGAATAAATAATTCAAATAAGAAACTATTAAATTTACCACCACGGTTGATTTCGACTAACATGTCGTTTGCAGACATGTTTTTAATGTTTTCGTCAATCGTTTTTAATTTTAATTCTCTTTGATAAGAATAGAACATATCACTTAGCATATCTTCGTATTCATAAGGAATGTAAGGTTGTTCTAATTCTTCTTCAATTCTTTTTAACGCCCCATCGTAATTTTGGTTTTGTCATTCTTCTGTAATAGAAGCGATTAATTTATCGTAATATTTGTTCACTTCTTTGTCGTCGTGAATTCTTTCAATTGGTTTTTTATCCATAACGTTTATTTACTTCCTTTAGAAATACGGTATTGTTTTTTAATAAGTTCGTTACTGTACTTTTTGCTAATAAATTTATCAAAGTAATGGTTTTTAATTTTCTTAGATAATTTTTCTTCTACATCACGAATAATATCCACTAAGTTTGGTGGATAGTTATATTTTTTGGAATTCTCCAAGAATTCATTAATGTCAACTTCTCGTCATTGTTGGTGAGCATTGATTTTGAAGTCTAAATCAAAATCATAATATTTAATAGCACCCTCTTCAAAGATGTACGGACTAGATAAATTGATGTACAAACGGTTACCTTCGTCTTCCACTGTCAGAATGAAATTAAACCATTCTTTGTTCGAAATAAACCAAAAAGTGTCTTTATACATTCAAGAGCTAAAGCAACGAATGGAATTTTCTTCTGAGGATAACACCCTTGTTTTGATTAATGATAAAACCGTGTAATCATCATTAATTTCAATAATTGTTGGATATTCTCACGTACGGTAAAGTCAACCATTATATTTGTAGGCATGGACCATTACTTTGTCTCCAACCTTTAAATAGGATTTTCAAGGATTAATTTTGTTATTTAACACGAATCATTACCTCCCTTGTCATGCCTTGTTGTTGACGTTTTCAGTTGAGTTGAGCTTTGTATTCTACCAATAAGGTTTTAAAGTTAAAAGTGTAGTAGCTGATTCATAACACTACAACAGTTAGTATTCCAAAATTAATACTGTTATAAACAGCATTAAATCTAATACTGTAGTTTCACGTAGCACTATAAAATAGCACACCAGAAACCGTGTTTCAAAACCACATTTGGATAAAGCTCACCACTATACCTATAATGATTCACCCAAAACTTCTTCAATAAGTTTTTCGTAAAATTCACTTACTAATGAATAAAAAAATCCACCAAGATCAACCTGTAAATAAGTAGTCAAAGACGGGATTGCCGCTAAAACCAAATATTAACAAAATTACAGGACTCAGTAGATACAAAATGGTTTTGTACTTGACTAAAGGAATAAAAATCATTCCTAAAATCAACGGTAAGTATTGTAATTGCAAACTATAACCCTCAATAAATTTAAAGTAGTGGGTAATCAGCTTACATACAATAATAAAACTTAAAAAAACTGCTGTTAAACCTAAGTTGTAAATTTGGTTTGCAATCGTGGGTTTAACGCGCACTTTCTTTTGCATTTTCATCATTATGATTATTTATGACGGTAAGTGATGATGCCTTGAGTTAAATCATAAGGACTTAATGAAACGTCAACTTTATCACCTGGTAAAACTCTAATTGAGTTCATTTTCATTTTTCCAGATAAAGTACATTTAATAGTCATTTCGTTTTCTAAAATAACATCAAATTTTGATCCTGGGTAAATTTCAGCGATAGTACCTGACATTTTAATTTTGTTTTGATCCATTTTTTCTCCTAAATTTTTTATTTATTTTGATTATAAGAAAGCGTTTTTGCTCTTCTTTAATTTATAAATAAATTATCTTCTATAAGTTATCTTATAATAGTTTACTAAATTTTTAATAGTTTACTCACTTTTTCCGTGATATAAAAAAAATAAAAACCTAGATACCTAGGTTTTTAATTAAAAGATGGGGCGATTAACGGGGCTCGAACCCGTGAAAATACCTGAGTCACAGTCAGGCGTGTTAACCAACTTCACCATAACCGCCATATAACTTCTTAATTATACAATAATTTAGAAAACTTTGCAAGCTTTTATATAAACTAAATGGTTTTCGTAGAATAGATATGTATATTATACCTTAAAAGAACATTATAAAAACCTTATCACATCCTGTGTGACAAGGTTTTCTTAACAATTTAATCGTTCCATATATGGACTAATAAAAAACTATTTTCCTTTGTGAGAAGTTTCTTCTTCAATTTGAAGATCATCGTACATATATGTAAAACTTAAGTATTTATTAAACATAATTTTCTCCTTAAACTTACATATTTCTACAATTATTAAAATTTGTATTCTTATAAATATAACACACTTATCAAAAAAACGCAAGTTATTTTTTATTTTTTTTCAACAAAATGAAATGGGGGTTTAAGTAGTATTTTTTAGTACAAAAAAAGAAGGAAGCTAAATCCTTCTTTTTATTATTATTCAGAAACTAAATTTTCATCATTTAAACTAATGATTGTAGTTTTATCTTCCCTGTTAGGAATGTTGTCGTATTCATTCAAGACAATAAAGTCTGAACGACGTCCCTTGAATTCTTTTTCAATTTCAATGCATGTCTTCGCAAATTCAATTGAGAAGTATAACAGTGATACAATCCCAATAATAAACATCGGGAATGATCAAGCATCTAACATAGGGAATGTGGTTCCACTTTGAAGTTCTAAACCACATGTAATAATTGCTGTTAAAGCAATGGCTTGTACTACCATTAATCTTACTGATTCGAAAGCAGTTGGATATCTTCTTTTCATTACTGATGCGATGTTGTTCATCATGCTGGCTGTTGAATAGAACACAGCATAAACAGAAATAAAAATGTATGATCTTGATTTTGGATAAAGAATCATTGATGCTAAACCTGGTCCGTTCATGTTTTGACTAGATAATAGCGACACAATTGAATATTTTAAGAACTCTTGTAGTTTTTGTGTTCCGTAAGGATCGGCTTCAATTATGTTTAAAATTTGGTTGACATAAGATTGGTCAATATTTTTCTTTTGTGCAATTTTCATTAGCATAAATGATAAATTTACTTTGTCTAAGTCAATTGTGCTTCAATCTAATTGTGAGTTTTTCGTATAGAACGTTGATAATGGTTCTACGGTTCATCTTAAACCAATAGCAATACCAGCTTCAATTAAGAAGCAAGTAACAATAATTACAATAAACGCCACAAACATTTGTTGATATTTAATTTCAATCTTTTTTCTCAAACCAAAGAACATCATCGCGTCACCAATCCCGTAACAAAAGAACGGAATTAAGTACACATAGTTATATCAAATTACCCGACCGTATTGGTAGCCCATTGGAACAACTGATTGCATTGTGTCAGAAATAACTAACCCCATAACAATTAAAGCAACCGCTTTAAAGATTTGAATAAATAAAATGGTGCTGGCTAATTTCATTGTTTGTTTAATAACGAATAAGATTTCTCCAGCTTTGAACTTAAACTTTGAGTATCTTAATTCTGTCGTTAAGAAAACATATACCGATAAAACAATTGCAACAATTAAAGAACCAATTGTCATTCCCAATCCCGTTCCCATTGCTTTGATGTCATTGTTAGCTTTAGGTGTTAATGTTAAGATTGCTGACATCCCCACAATTAATAAGTTAGACAAAATCATTACAGTGATAGAAATCTTTTGTCCTTTGTAACTATGGATGAAAAGGATTAATAAGGAAATGAATGGTGATAAGAAAATGTAACCTGCTAATGTATAGATATAAACGTAAGCAGATTTTTGGGAAATTAGGGTGTTAACGTGGTCGTTAGCAAATTTAGAATACGCATAGGAAGGGCCGACAAATAACGGCACTAACACTAAGCCATAAATTCACGTAATCACAATAGCTACGAACATCATATCCCCTTGAGATTGACCTTCAACTTTATCCGATTTAGTAAACTTCATTTGGATTAAAGTATAGGTAATCGCAATAGATACGGACCAGCCAATTTGAACATAAGCCAATTGGAAGGCGGTTACGTACCCAATCCCAATTACATAGTATGCTCCGTCGCCAGGAATAGTGGCAGAAATCATACAGATAGCAATCGGGACAAAACCGTTAATAAACCAGAACACAATGAAAATCCAACTTTCCTTAGCAAATCTGGTGATTAACTTGTACGCCATCTTATTGTGTTTTAAAAAACCTATCATATTTTTATCTAAATATTTGGCGAACCCCTTTCAATGAAGATATTCTTTAATTATAAATTAATATTTTTATGTTTAGGAAAATTAAAGGAAACACAAAATTTAGACTGAGAGCTATTTTTTAAAGTTTTAGACAGAAAAAAAGCCTTAATTTTCATTAAGACTTTTTAAAGTTAGAAACATCTAATTATTTATTAACTCTTAAAACTGCTAGTAAAACTAAAGAAGTAATAATTATCTTCTAAGGTCACTTTAAAACCGTTATAGTCAGTCTTTTGCATCTTTTTACATAGTTCACCTTCATCGTTTAAAGACGGAATCGTGAACTCAGTAATGTCAACTTCGGGAGCCACAGTAATCAATTTAGTGTTTACGCAATTTTTAATTTGGCACTTTTCCATAATATATTTATCTAATAATAGTAAAGTTTGACTCTTATCATAAAAATTTAACTTTACTTTGGCCAAATTACTTTTCACCATTAAAAATTCTTTTAAGTTGTGACTAGTAATGTCAACAGTCACATCTTCAGAATTACTTTCAAACAATAAAACTTCTTTTAAATTAGAAAATAACGAAAAATCTAATTTTGGTAATTCTAACCCCACAATATACAGTCTTTCAACGGAATCTGAATAACGGTTCACCAAAATTTCAGCTTGCGTAGCATCAATTTCAGAACCAATAGCTAAAACCGCTTTGTATTCTGGAAATCATCAATCATTTAAATCCATAGTTAAATCGGTTTTTTTATTTTCGTTGACTAAAATAATTTGTTTATAAAACTCTAAATTATCTTGTTTATCAGCATTAATATTAGTCAGTAAACTAGTTACATTCACATCTTTAATTAATCCACGATCATTTAGTGTGGCCACAGATGAAAAAATTGCTAAACATTCGCATTCTTTACTTACATTTGGTACATCAAACGAATCAATAATACTTTGTAATACGTAAATCTTTTCAACTTGAGCTAACGGACTGGTCAAGATATTCTTAATAAAACTCTTATCAATAAAAATGTATTTTAAGTTGTGAAAATCTCTTAAATCTAGTTCTATTAGTTGGGAATTATGAATCAAGATAGAATTAATCGTGTCAGGTTTTTTGATTAGTTTTAAATCAAGATAGTTGTCGTTAACACTACTTAATGATAAGACGTTTTGTTCAATAGTTAGATTCATGCATAACTCCTTTAAATCTCTATACAAAATTATATATTTAACTGGTGTACTTCTAAAAGAAAAAAAGTTTAGAAACCTTTTACAAAGGCTTCTAAACACTTTTCTTAATCAATATTACTGTCAATTGGTAAAACGTTTACTTCAGCAGAGACCGGTACATCTCCTAACATTTTAGCCCCTTGTTCGAATTCTACAAATTCTTGTTGAGCTTGTTCGGCTAAATCTTGTTTTTTAGCTAACAAGTCTTGTAATGCTAATTTCTTGTCATGTAATTGAATTTCTAAACGATAAATTTCTTTATTCTTTTCGTTTTTCGCTTCAAAAATAGCAGGAATAAATGACATTGCAATAATCACTACTAGAATTACAATTAAACAAATTTGTGATACTAATGATTCGTAGTGATCAGGGTGTAAGTGGTTTCATTGTACGTTAATAATTAAGTTAGCAATTGGTTCCATAAATTGGAAACACATTGCGAATACAGTAATTGTACAACTAATAATAGCACTTACCATTTTGACATAATCAGACTTTAATTTTGGATTTTGTTTATCTAATGTTTTCTTTCTGAATCAACCTAAAATAGTGATACATAAGAACATGAAGGTAATAACTGTTTGTCAGTTAGAAATTAAGTCAATAAACATGTATAAGTAGGCAGTTTTTAGATATGCACCTTTGTAGTTGCTAAAGCCTGCGTTACTTGCGGCTAACGGTCCTACTTGGTAACCTAAAGCGCCCACAATAGTTAAGACTGTCGTAAAGAATGTTACTACAATCAATAAGTAAATCATACCAGCGACAGGTTTTCTTAAGTTATTTCATTTAGCTAAATGTTTAGCACCTGGAACTTCTCTGTTTCTAATTAATGTTTGGAAGAATAAAGAGAATCACATTGCATAAGCGTTTACTTCGGTTAAGATACCGACAGAAATTAATAACGACATTAAAACATATACTCAAGCACATTTTTTAGCGACAAAGAATAACCCAACTTTAGTTCAGTCCCCTTTGTATGCTCCTAATATAATACTTAAGCTAATAGCTAAGTATAAAACGGTTACAGTAATTAAACCAAATAAGATAACTAATGAAATTTTCTTTGGTTGTTTTAATTGTCCTTGAATACCTACAGCCACATAGAAACCATCATAAGCATAAAAGATGGCTGACATACTCATTACAACCCCAATAAATGGGTTTAATAATGTGAATGGTTTTGGTGCAGTTACACCAAATCTGTTATTCATGTTGTCTGGGTGGTATAGTCATGTTGATTTAGTTGGATCGTCTTTTGGGGTTAAGTAAGCTGGGTTTAAATCACCCTTATTTAAACCTAATACGATAAATCCAATTAAGAAGGCAAAGGCAATCGGAATGAATTTAACATACATAATTGACATGTTAATTTTGTTACCAGCGTTAACCGATAAACCAGATACCACAATAAAGAAAGTATTAATAATTGTTACGATAATTAAAATACTTCATCACGGCATGTCCATTACGTGTTTACCGAAATCACTTAAGATTAGTACATGGTTTACTGGGTCAATCGTGGCTCCTACATAAGATAGCCCGCTTTGGAAACTTTGGCAAATATAAACTGGTACTACGAAGAATTTTACAGGAATGAAAATAAATGAGTAAAAGTTCTTATTAACCTTATAGAAGAACAAGTTGTTAAAGGTGTGAGTCCAGGACACAATCCCTAAACTATCTTGTTTCCCTTGCGCGGCCACATCAATTAACGCGATCCCCATCGCGATTACGGCAAAACCCGCAATAATTCAACATCCTAACGATAACAGAATAGAGTAGTTAACGTTAGACATAATGGTACCAGCTTTAAAGAAAATTCCGGTACCCACGCAACTACCAATTACCACTAAGATAGCTGCAAAAAATCCAATTCTTTTTGGTTTAGAGTCTGTTACTCGGTACTCTTTTTTTAATCCGAGAGTTTTTCGTTTCGAGGTTTCTTTTATATTCATTTTGACCTTTCTATTAAAATTGTTAGTTTCTTTGGAATTTAAGAGTTCTATTGTTCAAACTTATTCTTCGTCAATTACAATAAAATCTTTTGCTCCGGTTTCGTCATCATAATACTTAGATTGACGGTCGATTGGAGGTAGTTCTGATAACGATTTAATACCGTATAAATCGTAAAACTTTTGTGAGACACAATATAATCATGGTTTACCAATAGCGTCAGATTTTTCTTCAGCCTCAATTAAACCTAATTCTACTAATCTGTGTACAGCGCCAGCAGAGTCCCGACCCCGAATTTTATCAACCGTACCTTTAGTACATGGTTGGTTGTAAGCAATTACAGACAGTGTTTCTAATGCTGATTCTGATAATGGCTTTCTAGTTTTTTGGTTAATTACCTTACCGATTTGTTCGTTATATTCCGCTTTCGTAACAAATTTGTAACGATTACCGTATTGCACTAATAATAACCCTGAGTTTTTATTGTTGTGGTAAAACTCCATCATTTCATCTAAAATACTTTTCACTAGTGGGACTGGCAATTCAGTAACCTTTCTAATGTCATAAAGATTTAACCCATCTCTACCTAAAACATAAATACTAGCTTCAATCAATGATCTAACTTCTGAAATATTGATGTAACGCCCGTTAGGTTCGTACATCTTAGCAATTTCTTTTCTTTCTTCTTCTGTTTTAGCTAAATGTTCTGCGGCTTCAATAATTTGTTCGTCAGCCACGTGTTGTTTTGCGTCCATTGTTACATCCTCATTTAAAGAAGTGAATTGATCTGGAATGGTTTCACTTTTATGAAAAACTACTTCAAATTTACCAAATAAGTTTTCTTTGTTGTAGTCTTTTTTGAATTGTTCCATTGTGTATGACGCAGTTTTATCCGTTTCTTCAACGTCTTCTGCATCATCTTCTAATTCATCATCTTCTTCCTCTTCATCATCTTCGTATGTAGCAGCAATTAATTCTTCATCAGAAACGTCACGAGGATTTAATTTAGCGATTAAATCTTCAAATTCGTCCACTGTATCTTCTTGTTGCATCACTTTAGAAATTGACTCACTTAAATCGTTGTCTTTTTTAAAATTGTCTCCGCTCATTGTTATTCTCCGATTAAATCATTTTTAATATTTCTAATGAATTCATCAGAAATACCTTTGTTGTATAAAATATGGTCACTCACTTTCAAGAATAAATCTTGGTTACGTTCTTCCATAACAATATTAGCTTGGTGAATTAACGATAAAATTACAAAAAACAACATACAGTAGTAATCGATGTTTCTTTTTGTAAAGTTAATTTCATCAAAATATTGTGACAATAATACACCATCTTTATTCACGATTAAGTAGGTAATTAAGTCATGAATAACTTCACTCACTGAATACTCGTGGTTTTGGATGTGTAAGTCAATCGGCTTTTCTAGTTGTTCTTTAATAGACTGACGGTCTAAAATACTTTCAAAAATTTCTTTTAATTTTTCGACATTAATTCTTTTTGGCAATTTACCCATCGGAATTTCTGCAGATAAATATTCTTCAAATTCTTCAGGATCTTTATCGTAATGTAATTGTCTTTGCGTTTTTAATTCATTTAATAACGGAATAGCATTCTTATACATTTGGTGTTCTAATAACCGCTTAATAAACGCTTCTTTTTCTTCTTCTAACGTTCTGTTATACTTAGTTAAATTGTTTGCATAATCGGGCAATAAACTTCTCGTTTTTAACTCAATTAAATAAGCAGACATGTTTGCATAATCACTAAATACTTCTAAGGGTACTTTAGTTTCCATTAACATTACGTAAGCTAAAAATTGGTCGGTTAATTCTTTGATGTCGATGTCACGAATATCTTTTTTCTTTTTTTGAATCAAATCTAAAAGAATGGTTAATGAACCTTGGTATTCGTCTTCTAATGAGGGGCTAAACTCATATAAGTCTTTGTTGTCTTCTAGTGTCATAGGATGAGGGTTCTTTTCTGAGAATGAAATGGTTTCAACTGACTCAGTTGGTTAAATAAAGAAAAAATACCTAAAAGATATTCTTTGAATAAAAGAATCCTTGAAGGTATTTGTTATCGAGTATTAACTATTTTTCTTTATCGAATTTAGGATTATCAATTGGTTCATTATGAACTTTGGCTAATCTTTCATATTCTTCATGCATACTTTGTTGTAAACGGCTCACAAAGATTGTTTTATCAATATTAATAAATTCATTAGTTTGAATTACAGGCATATAAGAAATATCTACCACTCTTTTACCTTTGTGTTTTCATTTCTTATCTCTGTCTAATAAACCTTGTGAACTATAAATTACTACCGGTTGAATACAAGCGTAAGTTTTATAAGCAGCTGCTAAAGCACCAGCTTTAAATTCGCCGAATTCGTCACCTTCTACTCTGGTTCCTTCAGGGAAGATACAAACAGATGTTTTTTCTTTTTGAATTGTATCAGCTTGTTCGTTAACAGCTTTGATCGCTTCTCTTAAGTTTCCACGGTCTAAGTAGATTGTGTCAATCAAGTTTGCTACGCCAGCATATTTACTTGAAGCTAATTCCATTTTAGCAACAAAAGTAATATATGGCACCTTTTGATCTAAAACTGTTTTTAAAATAATTAGTGGATCAACGTTAGATTTGTGGTTAGCCACAAACAACATTTGTTTGTTTTCTAATTTTTGTTTACCCCGGTAAGCAATCTTGATGTCTTTGAAATATAGAAGATGTTTCACAAGATTTTTTACCTTGTTGTAACGTTCTTCAGGTTCTGCACATGTTGGATCTTTTGCGTATCTTTTTGCAGCAGTATTACATGACATTAACTCAATGAAGCAAATAATTGCCATAAACGGTCATGCAAGTACTCAACCTAATTTTTTTAAAAAATCTAACATTTATTTATCACCTAACTTGTAAATTTTAATGTTGTTAAAAATAACACATTATTGTTATTTTACTAGAAAATAATAGTTTTTGTTTTGTTTACTTTGGAAATTATAATTTTAATAACGAATTTTTTCCAAAGAAAGGGAACATAAATGAAATCTGAAAAATATAATTTATTGCTCGGTAGTCATATTGGCTTAAGTGCCCCTGATTACTTTTTAGGCAGCGCTAAAGAAGCGGTCTCATACGGCGAAAACGCTTTTATGGTTTATACTGGCGCGCCACAAAACACCATTAGAAAATCTACTGACAGTTTTAAAATTCCTGAAGCACACGCTTTTTTAAAAGAACATAATATCGATTTAAAAAACGTTATTGTACACGCCCCTTATATCATTAACTTATGTTCAGAAAAACCTGAAACCAGACAATTAGCAAGAGATTTCTTGGTAAAAGAAATTAAAAGATGCGAAGACTTGGGTATCAAATATGTTGTATTACATCCAGGCAGCAGATTAAAACAAACTGTTGAAACTGGTTTGGAACAAGTGATTGACGGCTTAAACTTTGTTTTCAACGAACACCCAACTGATATAGTCATTTGTATTGAAACTATGGCCGGTAAAGGCAGTGAAGTAGGTCGTAATTTAGAAGAATTACAAGCAATGATTCAAGGTGTTACTTCTAAGAAAAATATTGGTGTTTGTTTGGACACTTGCCACGCTAATGATGGCGGTTATGAAATGGGTGATATTGACGAATACTTAGAACAATTTAACCAACTTATCGGTTTAGATTACTTAAAAGTAGTTCACTTAAACGATTCAAAGAACCCATTAAACTCACATAAAGACCGTCATGAAAATATTGGTTACGGTACAATCGGCTTTGAAAAATTATTAAAAGTAGTGTACCACCCGCTATTAAACGGTATTGTAAAAGTCTTAGAAACACCTTACGTGGTAATCGACGAAGACAAGAAAAAAACCGTACCACCTTATAAAGAAGAAATTGCTATCTTAAGAAATAAGGAATGATACGATTTTAAACAAGAGTTAATTAACAAGTACAAAAACAATTAAGGACAGAAAAAAAATCTAGGTTGGATGGTAACCTAGATTTTTTATTTGTTTTATATTATTTAGAAACAAGAAAGATTATTTGTCTAAGCTTCAGTCTTGACCTTCAGCTGATCTTTTTTGTTTAAAGATATCACGTAAAGTTTTTCTTTCAGCAGGGCTGTTTTCTTTTGAGCAGCAGCTGTCCACAGATGAACATGATTCACTTGGAGATACTTGTGATTCTTCGCTAATAGCAGCGTAATCAGAAGAGTTATCTTCTAAATCGTCTGTATTAACTTCTTCGCCTTCAACGGCGTGGATTTCCATAATTTCAGCTTTAGTTAAAGGTCTTCCTAAAATTGCAGCTTGTCATGGAGTCATTTTAACTTTTTTGTTTGCTTTTAAGTCTTCTAGAACTTCTTCTTCAGCAGTAACACCTTTTGCTTCAGCGATAGCTCTAATTTTGTGTTCTTCACCAGCTTCAACTGAACCGAATTTACGTCTTAACATAGCATCTTCGATTCAAGTTGGGATGAACATTAAACCAATATAAAGAATTAATACAACAACGATCATAATTCTTGAAACTAATTCGTTCTTGTTAGCTCCACTTAAGTTAGGGATTCTGAATAAGAAGAATAAGTCAGCGATTGGTTGGAAGAATGTGAAGAAGATAGGAGCAGCCATAGTGATGATTGCACAAATAGCCATTGGTACAAAGATCTTAGACTTAACTACCTTAACTTCGTTAGTTTTTCTGTTTCTTAAAGCACCAAAGATGGCGAATAAGATGAATGTGAATGCGGCAACTGATGTTCATGTAGCCATCAAGTCACAGAATGAGTATAATTTACCAGAACCAACACCGTAGTAGTAGTAAATTTCACCATCAGCGATGAATGGGTTACCTTTAGCGTATAAAGGTGCATTTTCTAATCATAACTTAGTGAATGCGTTAGCACCTGTTAAGTGTCCGTTGTAATCTCCGATTACACGGTGGCTTAATACAGCTTCTAAGTGTTCAACAGTTGCTAATGGAACACCACCAGCGTCGTATTTATTGATGTAAGCTAAACCACCAATAATACAGAAGATTAAAATAATTGGTAATGAAATAGCTAAGTTGTATAAGATACCAACGATAGCTTTACCGTCTGTTCTAATCTTGTTTACGAATTTTGTAGATCATGGTAATTCGTTTGCTTTAATTAAGTCTTCAACGAAACGTGTTGATCATAAAGCGAAACCATTAATAATACCAAGTACCCCAACTGCGATTAACATTTGGAATGCTGAGTATAATCATGCTGAACCTGCACCGTGTGCAAATAAGAAGTCAGCATAACCTTGAGGAGCACCGTTAGTTGATCCTAATGACATAGCAATCGCAATAATTAAGTAAATAACTGTTACGATAATTAAACCACCAAGAATAGCTAATGGAGTTTTCTTAGGTTCTTTCATATCTGTTTGGACACCCGCAGCAACGTAGAATCCATCAAATGCGAAGAAGATTGCACCCACAGCAATGAACATACCAAATCCTGGTGTCATTGTTGTGAATGAGTAGATGCTAGATGCATCTGGAGCACCTTTTGAAGTAATTGCACTTGGAATAAATCCTGCTGCGTAACTACCTGCAACGTGTCTTGCCATACCAACGATTACGAAACCTAAAATGGCTGCGAATACTAATGGTAAGAATTTAAATGCTGTAATGATACCGTTTTGGATTGTACCAGCACGTGATGACAATCCACATACAACGATGAAGTATACTGACACGATGATTGTGATAACCATTAAAATGGCTCAGTCAGCGTGTGTTCCCATTCCATGGTAAGGTAAACCTTGTTGCGCATAAATTGATGCGATACTATCTTGGAATGAAAGAATTGTATATAAAGGCATGAAGAAGTATGTTAATGGTAAGTAAACATAGAACATGAAGTTCTTACATGCTTTTGCAATCAAACGACTATTAAACGTTTGACATCAACCAATCATAGAAAGGTTGTCGTTTCTAGCACTTGCAATTTCAATCAACGCTAGACCCATTGAAATTACTGCGAACGCAGCAAAAATTCAACAGAACATAGCGAAAACGATTGAACTTTGAGAATCAGTTAACACAGAACCAGCTTTGAAGAAAATCCCTGCACCAACAGATGATCCTACTACTACCATCATGGCAGAGAAGAATCCGATTTTCTTTTTAACAGGAGCGTTAGCTAAACCTTCTTGTGCTTCTTTCTTTTGCTTTTGTAAAGCACTTTCAGTAGACATTGTTTTCTCCCTTAAATTACAATAGAAAGATAAATTTTAAATCTTTCCATTAGATATTATACAATTTAGACCCCTACTTATATATATAAAGGAAAAGAGATTTTATATTTTTTTTAGAATATTTTTTAAATCTTCAATAAAATATAAAATCTTCATATTTTCTCTTAAAAATAAAATTTATTATTATATAATGCTTTTTACTTTTTGGATATATAAAAGTAAAATATCGTTTTTTATTTAAAGAATTTGTAAAAACCCAAAATATTACAGAAAAAAAATCTACCGTGAAGGTAGATTTTTGTTAATAATTAATAAATTAATTATTTTTTAGCTGGGTTTGCGTTTTCACTGTGTTCGTGTTCTGTGTTGCTATGACTTGTTGCAGGGCCTTGTCCAGCTTTTACTTCTTTTTGTTTTGCACCTTTTTCTTGTGCATCTTTTTTAACAACTGGAGCTGGAGTTACTTTTTTAGATGCAGGTGCTTGTGAAGAATCTGATGATCCAGCAGTAACTGAAACTGCTTTAAAATCTTTAGTTGCAGCGTAGTCAAATGAAGTTGCAAAAGTTCCGCTAATGCTTGTTACTTCTTTACCGTTAACTTCTACAGAGCTGTTTAATTTAACGTCAAATTTAATTTGTAAGTTTGTAGCAGCAGCTTTCTTTGTTGCTTGTGTAGCAGCGATTGTGCTAGCTGTTAATGAGTTTACATTAATTGCAGATAAAGGTAAACCTGAGTTTAATAATGCTAATACTAAAGTATCTTTTAAGTTAGCAGCACTGTTAATTTGGTCTAAACTTGAAATGCTTACATTTTGAACCATTGGATCGTTAGTTGAGTTAGCGATGTAACCGCTTAATGCACTTGCATCGTATGATGCAGCTAATTTTGAACCTTTAGCTTGTACTAATACTGAATCTTTAGTTGCAATGTTGCTGAATTGGATTTGACCAAATGCGTAAATTGCTTTGAAAGTTTCTTTTTTGTGTTCTTTTTCAGTTTTTGGAGTTGTTTTAGTAGATTCTGATTTTGATGTTTTTTCAGCATCTTTTTTAGCTGGAGTTTCTTTAGAATCTGATTTTGTTTTTTCAGCATCTTTTTTAGCTGGAGTTTCTTTAGAAGATCCTGATTTTGATGAATCAGCATCTTTTTTAGGTTGTTCTTTGTGTGAATCTGCTTGTCCTGCAGTTCCTGTATTTGCAGGAGCTGGAGTGGCAGCTTTGAATTCTACACCAGAAATAGTTAAATGACTTGATGCAGGTTCTGTACCTTCTTTAGCTGTCATAAAACCATCGTTTAAATCGATAGTTAATGTTCCGTTAGTATTATATGTAACTGATTTAACTGAATGTTCTGGTAAATCACCAATGTGGCTGTTTTCTAATGCTGAGATAATTGCGGCATTAGTATCTTTTGTAGCATCAGCTTCAGTCATTGTTTTCATATCTTCAATGAATGCTTTTTGAGCAGAAGCAGATAATTTTACAGTAGTAGTTTTTGCTGGAGCAACTGGAGCTTTAGCAGCGAATGAAGATAAGAATAAAGCTGCAGCTGTTGAAGGTTTAGCTTTTTCTACTTTCTTTCCTGTTGCATCGTTAGCTTGGTTAGGAGTTTTGTCTTTTTCTTGGTTAGATGTTGATTTAGCACCATCATGGTTAGCTGATGAAGCTGCTGATTGGTTAGTGTTGTGTGTGTCAGCTGCTGGTTTAGCAGTTGATGAAGTTGAACTTGAACTTGTTGATGCTTTTGGCATTTGACCTTGGTAAGGAGTTCATGCGTCGTTTCCGTTTAAAGGAATGTATAAGTTGACTGTTTTGTTAGCGTTTTCAGTAATTTTAATACCATTTTCGTTAATTACTGAAGTATTTGTTAATCCGTTTTGTTTTAATAAACTAATAACTTTTGCTTTAGTAATTTCTTTTACAGATAAACCATTAATTGCTTTAATAAAGTTTTCTTGGTTTTGAGCAGTAAATAATACTGTGTTAGCTTTAGTTGCTTCTTTTGCTGTATTAGAACATGAAGTTAAAGCTACTGGTAAAGTTACTGCTAAAGCGGCAACACCTAAAATAGGTAAACCAATTTTTAATAATTTTTTAAGTTTCATATATAACCTCTTATTTTTTATTAAATTTACTTATTCTTCTTATAAAATAAATAAATTTATTTTATGTTACCATAGCAAAAAAACAATAATAAGTTAATTAAGTGATATACTTAAAAGATTATCTAATTTTCTGTAAAAGAATAACAAAAAATAACTTTTCCTAATTTTTGTTGGTTTTTTTTCTGAAAATGTGTTAAGTTTGTGCTAAAAGTACAAAAAAACTCTAGCCTCGAGAACTAGAGTTTTTTTATCTTTTATTGACCGTTTTAATAATCGTTAAATAAAACTGTACAATTTTATCCATCCGAAAATTTAACAATTATTAAGCGTATCTTTTAAAAGTAAATTATTCTTTATCAGCAACGATAGCTGTACCGATTTCGCCTTTTAAAGCTTTTTCGATTTGGTTTAAGTCAGCGATAATTGCTTTTTTACCAGGTTTGCCTTTTACAAATTCCATAGCAGCTTGTACTTTTGGTAACATACTACCTGGAGCAAATTGGTTTTGTTTAATGTATTCAGCCATTTCAGAAACAGTTGCTTCTTTAAGAGCTTTTTGGTCTGGTTTTCCTCAGTTTACGTATACGTAGTCAACAGCAGTTAAGATTACAAATACGTCTGCATCAGTTAATTCAGCGATCTTAGCACATGTTAAGTCTTTGTCGATAACACCGTCTAAACCGATAATTTCGCCGTCTTTTTCAACGACTGGAATTCCACCACCACCACCAACGATAGCAATTGCTGCACCGTGGTCGATCATGTGTTTAATTGTTTTGATACCTAAGATGTTTAATGGCTTTGGACTTGGAACAACTACTCTGTAACCACGACCAGCATCTTCAACAACTTTAGCACCTGGGTTAGCTTGTTCAGCTTCTTCTTTTGTAGTGTAGAATGGACCTACTGGTTTTGTTGGATTTTCAAAAGCAGGGTCTTTTGCATCTACGTGTGTTAATGTTTCGTAGTAAACTACGTCTTTTTCAACACCGTGTTTATTTAAGGCTGATTGAACTGCAGCTAACATGTGGTAGCCAATGTAACCTTGTGACATTCCACCAGCTTCAGCAAATGGAACGTTAGGAGTTTTTGGGTTTACCTTTTTAGCGTCAGCAAATGCATTGAAAATCATACCAACTTGTGGACCATTACCGTGACCGATAATAACTTGGTGTCCATCTTTTGCTAAACTAGCAGCTTTTTCAGCTGGAACTTTTACAAGTTCTTTTTGTTCAGCAGGGTTATTTCCTAATGCATTACCACCTAAAGCGATAACGATTTTCATATTTTATTTCCTAAGTTTATAAATTTAATTGTGATTGTTTGAAGTGTTAATTATTTTAAAACTTCTTGAATCATAGCAGCGATTGAAGTTCAACGGTTTCCAGCTTCTTGGAATGATAAGTTTCATTTTTCGTTAGAGAATACTTCGTCAGTAACTTCGATTGCACCGTTAGCTACCATTGGGTATTTGTCTCCGTACATTTCAGCAACTTTTTTACCGTATTCAGTGTTCATGTCGTGGAATGCAGGTAAACAGTGCATGAATTTAACGTTGTCAGCAGCCATTTCCATCATTTCTTTGTCAACTTGGAATGCGTGCATTTCTTCTAAACGTTGTCCTCATAAGTCGAATGATTCACCTAAAGATACTCAAACGTCAGTTGCGATAACGTTAGCGTTTTTAGCAGCTTCTTTTTTGTCTTCAGTGAATGAAACTGATCCACCGTTTTTCTTGAATAATTCTTTACAGAAGTTCATGATGTCTTGGTTCATTTCTTTTTCGTAAGATTTTGGACCAAAGAATACGATATCCATACCAGCGAATGCAGCTGCGTATAATCATGAGTGACCCATGTTGTTTTTGTAGTCACCAGCGAATACAACTTTTAAGCCTTTGAATGAACCAAATGCTTCTTTAATAGTTTGTAAGTCAGCGATTGTTTGAGTTGGGTGTTCTTGGTTAGATAAACCGTTAATTAATGGGATTCTTGCGTGTTCAGCGAATGAATCAATTTTGTCTTGACCAAATGTTCTGAATAAGCAAATGTCGTACATTTCTGTGAATACAGCAGCTGTATCAGCAACTGATTCTTTAGTACCCATGTTTGATCCTGTAGGACCATTGTAGAAGTAACCCATACCTAAGTAGTGAGCAGCACGGAAAGTTGCGTTTGAAGTACGAGTTGAGTTCTTTTCGAAGATACCTACGATTGTTTTACCTTGGCAAGTGTGGTCTACAACACCGTTTCTGTCGTTGTTTTTAATTTCGATTGATCTGTCTACTAAGTACATGATTTCTTCTGTTGAGAAGTGCATTAATGTATCAAAGTGACGAGGTGTTTTTAAGTTTCAAGACATTTTGTTTTCTCCTTAATGTCATTAAATTGTTTGTATGTAAATAAATTAAAATATGTTCAAATGTTTTAATAATTTTTTTGTTTGTTTGTTTGATTTGGTAAGTTTTAAATTGAACTAGTAATTATTTTTTAGAAACTGGTTCTCTGTATAAAGGCATTGTCATACAACGAGCTGAACCCATACCTAATGATAATTGGTCACCGTTTCAGCTTAATACTGTAATACCAGCTGCTTTTAATGCTTCGTTAGTTCTTCTGTTACGGTCGTAACCTACAACTACACCTGGAGCTACTGCAACATAGTTAGTTGCATCGAAGTTTGTTTCAATGTCAATGTCAATTTGGCTTGCACCGTGTCCAGCTACTGGAACAACAGTTGCTTCTTTACCAATAATTGTTGATAATAATTTAGCTAATGGTTCGTTGATTTCTTTTCAAACGATTTCTTCAGTAGTTAAATCGATTTCTCAGATTTTTAATACGCTCATCATGTTTGGTGAGTATAAGAATTTATCTGTATCTAACATTGTTAATCAAGTATCTAAGTGCATTAAGTTGCTCATCTTAGGAACGTTGATTGCGTAAATTGTATCGAATGTTACTTCTTTATTAGCTTTAATACGTTCAGCTAATAATTGGATAGCTTCTTGTTGAGTTCTTTCAGATACACCAACAACTAAAGTCTTGTCGTTGTATACGAATACGTCTCCACCTTCCATGTGGAAGTCATCTGTTCTGTTGTAGTATTTAGGAGTTGTTTTGTATTCTGGGTGGTTGTTGAATACAAATGTACAGAAGATTGTTTCACGTCTACGAGTTTCACGGTACATGTGGTGAATAGTTACACCGTTACCAACTGATGCAAATGGGTCACGAGTGAAGTATAAGTTTGGCATTGGGTCAACGATTAATTCAACAGCTGATTCAACGTTTACTTCTTTCGCTAAGATACCAGCCATCATCTTACGGATCATTTTAACTGGTTCTTTTTCCATTGATTTTAAGTAATCGTAAACTACTTTTCTATTTGATTTAGATAAAGCAGGAACTGATTCATCTAAGAATTGTTGTAAGAAAGCTTCTTTAGCTTGTTCTGAAGCTGCAGCGTATGTTTCAGCAGTAATTTCTGATAATTGAACTACTTCAACACCTTGGCCTTCTAAGATTTTAACGAATTCTTCGTGTTCAGCACGAGCACGAACTGGGTCTAAAATAGCACTGAATAGTAATTCATCTAAACGTTGAGGAGTTACGTATGAAATTTCATCGCCAGGAGTGTGAACTAAGACTTTCTTTAATTGTCCAATTTCACTATAAACATTAATTTTGTTGTACATATTTAATACATACCTTTCATTTTCGAATAATCGAACAGTTCAAATAGTAGGAAACTCTAATTATCTTCGGTTTCCTAATATAAGTATAGTACTTATAAAAGCGTTTAAATAAAAATTAGTATTTTTTTTATATTTTTTTTCTAAGAAGCGTAAAAACGCCTTTAAAAAGTGGATTAAGACTATTAAAAATAGAGAGATAAAGGTGTGAAAAATTAAATAATTCACTATCTCTACTATATATATGTAATTTTTTTCTACGTTAAAATTGCAAAAAAATAACTTTTTTTAAAAAAAATAAAAAATTTTTCATTTTTTTGTTGACATTTATTCAGAAAGTCTATATAATCTATTGTGTTGTGTTGATTAACTTTAAAGTTATTTCAAAGTTATCGATTCAACTGATGGTGCCGTAGCCAAGCGGTAAGGCCAGAAGCTGCAACCTTCTTATGCATCAGTTCGAATCTGATCGGCACCTCCAAATGCATCCTTAGCTCAATTGGATAGAGCGTCTGGCTACGGACCAGAAGGTTATGGGTTCGACTCCTGTAGGGTGCGCCATTGTCGGGAAGTAGCTTAGCTTGGTAGAGCACTTGGTTTGGGACCAAGGGGTCGCAGGTTCAAATCCTGTCTTCCCGACCATTTATGGCTGGATAGCTCAGTTGGCTAGAGCGCTCGGTTCATACCCGGGAGGTCCAGAGTTCGAGTCTCTGTCCAGCCACCATTAATGCTTCTATAGCTCAATTGGTTAGAGCCCCCGACTCATAATCGGTTGGTTACAGGTTCGAGTCCTGTTAGAAGCACCAATATACGGAAGATTACCCAAGCCTGGTTGAAGGGATCGGTCTTGAAAACCGAGAGGTGGGGAAACTCACGCGGGGGTTCGAATCCCTCATCTTCCGCCACTTTAAAATTTAAAAAATAAATTGTTAATATTGTTTCTTTTTATGTTATAATATTAACATGTTATCGCGGGATAGAGCAGCTTGGTAGCTCGTCAGGCTCATAATCTGAAGGTCGGTGGTTCAAATCCACCTCCCGCAACCAGAAGGTCTTGTGGTGTAGTGATTAACATGCCTCTCTGTCACAGAGGAGATCGCGAGTTTGATTCTCGTCAGGACCGCCATGGTTTTGTAGCTCAGTCGGTAGAGCATCGCACTGAAGATGCGAGTGTCGGCAGTTCGATTCTGCCCGAAACCACCATGATAAAAATAAAAAAGATATTAATCTTTATCAATTAAGACACATTAACCATATAGCTTTTATAGGCTATGTGGTTATTTTTTTGTTAAAATTATAACTATAATAATTCTAATAAAAGGACATTATATGGATGTAATTAAAGAAAAGCTCAACCAGATTAAAAAGTTAGCTATTACTTTCTTTCTAACTGAAATTGTAGGTCTCTGCTTCTTTGCTCCTGGAGTTATTATTATTCTTATCTCTAAAACTGAATTAGGGCACCAAATGTGAAGTGATATCACTACAGGGTATTCTTTATTAGGAGTTAGTTTATTCTTGCTTTTAATAGCCTTTATTGCGTGAGCGTTCGTGTTTGCTAAAGCGTTAAAAGTGAAACCATATTTAACTAATCCTATTCAATTCATGAGTGCTATCTTCTTTTGTACATATGTAGCTCATAAAATTGCTGTATTAAAAGATAAACAAGAAATACAAGCACAATTAGATAAGCAATTTAATATTGCTTCCTACGACCAAGACATTATTGATCTAGATGACGAAGCTCCAGAAGAAATCATTTATCCTTAAATACAATTATTACTTAATTTAATTAAGAATAGCCAGAGTGTAATAACTCTGGTTTTTTATTTTGACAACTAATAAATAGTATTAATAATGTATTTAGCACTCATTTAACAATCTTAATTACTATTCCTATGTCTAAATTAAGCCTATCTATCTTTGCTTCTTTGTGTCACGCTTATAACCACTTGTATACGCATTAAGAAGATAATTCCTGAGTTCATACAATCCATTATTTCTATATAAAATATATTATTCCCAAACGATTTAATCTTTTTAGTAAATAACTTAAATAAGTTATTGCATAAATGTATGTGAAATTAAACTCTCTGATGACTTGTATCTATATAGATTTATATTGAATAAGTAAGCATACAAATTTATTTTTACAGTAGAACAAACTGATATTTATTACTAACATGTGTATCTAATTTGATTATTGAAATCTATGAACAGGATCTATAAAAAAATGATTTCACAATAAACTTTTCAACTTGCTTATGCATATTATTGTCATTTAACAAAAGTTTTAAGTTTATAAACAATATCCCTGAAATATTTTCTTAAATTTAAAATTATTATTTGTTTAAGACGATCATAAAGGGTTTATTTACAGTATTTTATTATTAATTAGGTTAAAACTATTTATCTAAATATATTAATAATAAATGACCCTTTAACTTAGGCTATCAGACCTTTATTACATCTAAATTAATATACTTATTAAAACAAATACTTATTAACATTTTTATCTTATATATCTTAGTTAATTAAATTAATGATTAAAGATTATTTAATAATTAAAGAAGGTGTATATGCGCTCTTTTAAAACACTTTTAATGAATCATTTATTCTAATTAAACTAATTATTTTATTAATAAAACTTAACACTTATTTAGTAGCTTTATTCAAGTTTGAATAATAATATGATAAAGTTATTATAGACAACAAAAAACCGACTGCTGAGACCCCTCTCAGTAATCGGTTTTTATTTATATAGAGTTATAGTGTGTGATGTGTTTTAACTAACTGACCCCTCAGAATTAGTTAATTTCATGTTCACTATTTGTGTCTGTTTAAGATAATTGAATTTTAAATTATTCTAAAATTTCAGTTACTGTACCAGCACCAACTGTTCTACCACCTTCACGGATAGAGAACTTAGTACCTTTTTCGATAGCTACAGGAGCGATTAAGCTTACAGTGATCTTAGTGTTGTCACCAGGCATAATCATTTCTACGCCTTCAGCTAATTCGATAGCACCTGTAACGTCAGTAGTTCTGAAGTAGAATTGAGGACGGTATCCTTTAAATACTGGAGTGTGACGTCCACCTTCTTCTTTTTTCAATACGTAAACTTCAGCAGTAAATCTTGTATGAGGTGTAATTGAACCTGGTTTACATAATACTTGACCACGTTGTACGTCTTCTTTTTTAGTACCACGTAATAAGATACCAGCGTTGTCACCAGCTTGAGCTGAGTCAAGTTGTTTACGGAACATTTCAATACCAGTTACAACTGTTTTTTGAGTAGGTTTTAAACCAACGATTTCAACTTCGTCGTTTAATTTTAATTCACCACGTTCTACACGTCCAGTAACTACAGTACCACGTCCAGAAATTGTGAATACGTCTTCGATAGCTAATAAGAATGGTTTATCAGTATCACGTTGTGGTTCAGGAATGTAGCTGTCAACAGCTGCCATTAATTCGTCGATTTTAGCTTCGAATTCTGGGTTTCCGTTTAAAGCTTGTAATGCAGAACCTTTAATAACTGGAGTGTTGTCGCCATCAAATCCGTAAGAACTTAATAAGTCTCTAACTTCCATTTCTACTAATTCTTGCATTTCTGGATCATCCATCATATCACATTTGTTTAAGAATACAACGATGTTTGGAACACCTACTTGACGAGCAAGTAAGATGTGTTCACGAGTTTGAGCCATAGGACCATCTGTAGCAGCAATTACTAAGATAGCACCGTCCATTTGAGCAGCACCTGTAATCATGTTTTTAACATAGTCGGCGTGGCCTGGGCAGTCTACGTGTGCGTAGTGACGGTTTTCAGTTTCGTATTCAACGTGAGCTGTGTTAATTGTAATTCCACGTTCTTTTTCTTCTGGAGCGCTGTCGATTTGAGCGTAATCCATAGCTTTTGCACCACCACGTTTAGCTAATGTAGTACAAATAGCAGCTGTTAAAGTAGTTTTACCGTGGTCAACGTGACCGATTGTACCAATATTAACGTGTGGTTTACTACGATTAAATTTTTCTTTTGCCATTTTTTCTTTTCCTTATATAGAGATTAACAATAAATGTCTAATAGAATTTTGCTTCAGTCTTTGTCACTGAGCTAATTAATATGAACAAAGCCAACAAATCGCTACGATTGAACCGGAGTTACGTTGTTTGTATTAGACAAGTTAATTATATCAAATTGTCTATGCCTTGTTTTTAAATATTAATCGGTTTTTTTAGTTTTTGAGATTATTTTTTAGCACGACTAGCAACAACTTCTTCAGTTACTGATTTAGGAGCTTGTGCGTAGTGGCTAAATTGCATAACGTATTGACCACGTCCTTGTGTGAATGAACGTAAGTCAGTTGCATATCCGAACATTTCAGATAATGGAACTTTTGATTTAATAGTTTGAGCTGTACCACGTTGTTCAGTACCTTCAATGTTACCACGACGACTTGAGATATCACCCATTGTGTCACCGAAGTATTCATCTGGAACAGTTACGTCAACTGACATAATTGGTTCTAATAATACTAAACCACATTTTTTAGCAGCATCTTTTAAAGCCATAGATGCAGCGATCTTGTAAGCCATACCAGATGAGTCAACGTCGTGGTAAGAACCATCGAATAATGTTGCCTTAACATCGATAATTGGGTATCCAGCTAATGGACCAGCTTGCATTGCGTCTTTTAATCCGTTTTCAACTTCTTTGATGTATTCCTTAGGAATCTTACCACCAACTACAGCATCAACGAATTCAAATCCTTTGTCTGTGTTTGGTTCAAAGTTAATTTTAACGTGACCATATTGACCACGACCACCAGATTGTTTAATGTATTTACCTTCTGATTCATTTGCGATTGTGAATGTTTCACGGTAGCTTACTTGTGGAGCACCAACATTTACGTTAACGTTGAATTCACGACGTAAACGGTCAACTAATACATCAAGGTGTAATTCACCCATACCAGCGATAATTGTTTGGCCAGTTTCTTCATCAGAGAATGTTCTGAATGTTGGGTCTTCTTCAGCTAATTTAGATAAAGCAATACCCATTTTTTCTTGGTCAGCTTTTGATTTTGGTTCAACAGCTAATGAAATTACAGGTTCAGCGAATACCATTTGTTCAAGAATTACTTTTCTGTCTTCTGAACATAAAGTATCACCAGTTGTAGTTTCTTTTAAACCGATAACAGCACAGATATCACCTGCACCTACTTCGTCGATTTCGTTTCTAGCGTTTGAGTTCATTTTTACTAAACGTGAGATACGTTCTTTTTTACCTTTAGTAGAGTTGTATACGTATGAACCTTTTTGTAATGTACCTGAGTACACACGAACGTATGTTAATCTACCGATGAATGGGTCAGTTGCTACTTTAAATGCTAAAGCTGCAAATGGTTCATTGTCATCTGAGTGAACTTCAAAGATTTCACCATCTTCTAATTCACCTTTAATAGGTGGAACGTCTAATGGAGAAGGTAAGAAGTCAACAACTGCGTCAAGTAATTTCTTAACACCTTTATTTTTGAATGCAGTACCACATAATACAGGGTAAAGTTCAGTAGAGATTACCCCTTTACGGATACATGATTTAATTTCGTCAATACTTAATTCTTCACCGTTTAAGTATTTTTCCATGATAGCTTCGTCGAATTGAACTACGTCGTCTAACATTTTAGATCTTCATAATTCAGCTGTTGCTTTTAAGTTTTCTGGAATTTCTTCAACTTTGAAATCTTCAGCTTCTTTACCATCGTAGTAGTAAGCTTTCATTTCTAATAAGTCGATGTTACCGATGAAGTCTGCTTCAGCACCAATTGGGTATTGAATAGGAGTTGCTCTAACACCTAATCTTGTAATCATTGTTTCAACAGAGTATTCAAAGTCAGCACCAGTTTTGTCCATTTTGTTAATGAAAACAATTCTTGGTACGTTATATTTTGTAGCTTGTCTTCAAACTGTTTCAGTTTGAGGTTCAACCCCGTTTTGACCGTCTAATACAGCTACAGCACCATCTAAAACACGTAGAGAACGTTCAACTTCAACTGTGAAGTCAACGTGGCCCGGTGTGTCAATAAGGTTTAATTCATGGCCTTTTCATTGTGCGTAAGTTGCAGCAGATGTAATTGTAATACCACGTTCTTTTTCTTGGATCATTCAGTCCATTGTAGATTCACCATCATGTGTTTCACCAATTTTGTGGTTAACACCTGTGTGGTAAAGAATACGTTCAGATGTAGTAGTTTTACCTGCGTCAATGTGAGCCATAATACCGAAATTACGGTATTTTTCGATAGGGAATTCACGTTTCATATGTTTTGGGATTTCCTTCTATAAAGTTTTATATTATCAACGTAAGTGTGCGAATGCTTTGTTAGCTTCAGCCATTTTGTGTGTATCTTCTTTTTTCTTAACAGATCCACCAATACCGTTTGAAGCATCGATGATTTCGTTAGCGATTCTTTCTTGCATTGTTTTTTCGTTACGTAAACGAGAATATTGAGTTAATCATCTTAACCCTAATGTTTGTTTTCTAGCAGGAGTTACTTCAGTTGGAACTTGGAAGTTAGAACCTGCAACACGACGAACTTTAAGTTCTAGTGTAGGCATAATGTTGTCTAAAGCAGCTGTGAATACTTCCATAGCTGGTTTTCCTGTTTTTCTTTCGATGTCTTTGAAAGCACCGTAAAGAATACTTTGAGCTAATCCTTTTTTACCATCTAACATGATTGAGTTGATTAACTTAGTTACAAGTCTTGAGTTGTAAACTGGGTCAGCTAATACTTGTCTTTTTTCTGGTTTTGCTTTTCTCATATTATCTTTCTCCTAGCTTACTATTTTGATCCCTTAGGACGTTTTGAACCGTATTTAGAACGTTGTTGACGACGTTTTTCGATTCCTGTAGTATCTAATGTACCACGAACGATGTGGTATCTTACCCCTGGTAAGTCTTTTACACGGCCCCCACGAATTAAAACAACAGAGTGTTCTTGTAAGTTGTGGCCTTCACCTGGAATGTAAGCTAATACTTCTTCATTATTAGTTAAACGAACCTTAGCGTATTTACGTAACGCTGAGTTAGGTTTCTTAGGTGTCATTGTACCAACCCGTGTACATACACCTCTCTTGAATGGTGATGGATTTTCGTTTACTTTTTTATCTAATGAGTCATAAGTTGTTAACAAAGCTGGTGATTTTGATTTTTTAGCTTTGATAGTACGTTTATGTCTAATTAGTTGCGCAATTGTAGGCATAGTTTACTATATTATCCTTTCCTGATAAAAATTTGTTTTTTTTGTAAACAACTATTCCGTGTGTATCAATTTTAATGACTAAAAAATAACAACACATAAACTATTATACTATACGAAGCAAAATAATCTACTGTTTTATTTTTTATTTTTTATTATTCTGTTGGTGCCGTTTTAGTTTTGAAAACGTTCTCTTTAATAAGTTCTAAAGTAACACTATAAGATTTAGTTTCTGGATGGCTTTCAAAAGCGGTTTTAATTCTGTGAGCCAATAAACCTAACTCTTCATCTTTAACAGCTCTTGGATTAACAATAATCTTAATCAAGAAACCACTCTTTAACACTCAACAAGTTTTTACTTCAGGGAATTCGTTCACGATTTTTTCATACAGTTCTACCCGTTTAAAGAAATCGTCTTTTGAATTATTTCTGCTTCCTGGTTTAGATGCTGATAATTTATCTGCAATTTTTGTTAAAGCGGCATACTGGTCTTGTACAATCACTTTATCATGATGTGCTTCAATAGAATGCATGATGGTAGAACTTAAATTACACTCTTTTGCAATTCTTAGACCTTCTTCCACATGATCAATTCCAGCCTCATAGTCAGTTGCCTTCCCGATATCATGGAAGAATCCACAAAGTTTAGCCGTAGTTTTATCTAATCCCAAGGCATCTGCCATTTGTTCACAAATCAATCCAACTTCAATAGAATGTTCTAAAACATTTTGACCGAAACTTGAACGATATTTTAAACGACCAATATATGGATAAATTTTTTCATTTAAACCAAACACATTTAAATCTTGTTTTAAAACTTGTTCCCCTAAACTGCTTAAAGAATTCAAGAATTTAGCCGTTTCTTCTTCGTAATAATTTTCAATTTTATTTGGTTCAATATTTTTTGTTTCTAACAAACGTAACAATAGTAATTTAGCAATTTCTCTTTTAAATAAATTTGGTGATGAAATTGTAATCACTTCATCTTCATTAATGATAAGTTCCATGCCAGTCGTTTTTTCAAACGCCTTTTTATTACGTCCGTTTAAACCAATTAAACGAGACTTAGTTTCTGGATTTTTGCAAACTACTTTAAAAATTAAGTCTTCTCTATATGAATTTAAACTAATTCTAGACATAGAATTTAAAATTAAATTTTGAGCGTACTCTTGAGCGTTAGCTTCTAGTTCCGCTTTTTTTAAATTAAATTGATTCACAAATTCTTTTTCGGCAGTATTTAAATAAGAATCTAAATAAGCTCGCTTAAGTTCTTGTGAATTCATGCTATTCAATTGAAGAATTTTTGATTGTAATTCTTCATTTAATTTTTGATATTTTTGAATTTCAATTTCTAAGTCTGTCTGACTATTATTCTGACTAGGCTTTGGCTTTCTTTGAAATCATTTTTTAAAAAACATTTGTTTTACCTTCAATTTCTTTATTTAAAGTTAATGAAATGATAAACAAATAAGACACATTTATATAATTATATTAATATAGATTACTTATTAAAGGATATTCACGTAATATGACAGCAAAAATTGATAATTTAATTTCGCTTTTAAAGAAAGGCAAAATAACTTTAACCACAGCTGAATCAGCATCTTGCGGTGAGGTTGCTAACATTTTAGGTTCTTATAAAGGAATTAGTCAAATTTATAAAGGTGGCTTTATTACTTACTGAACAGAAATGAAAACTACCTTACTAGGTATTCCTGCAGATTTTATTGCTAAACACGGAGTTGTTAGTTCTGAAGTAGCTTACCATATGGCGAGACAAGCCGCTTTAAAAACTAAATCACAAATTGGGGTATCAATTACTGGAAATGCTGGACCTACAGTTTTAGATAATAAACCAGTAGGTAATTTCTTTATTGGAATTAGTAACTTCAACAAAACTGTCTGTTACGAAATTCAATTAGATAGTCAAAATAGCAGAGAACAAAACAGAAAAGAAATTGCTATTAAAGCTTTAGAATTGCTTTACGACTACCTAGTGAAATAATTTAAGTAAAACAATATCGCTTTTCGTTAATTTGTAAATGAGGTATACAAATTATGAAAAACGAAAACATTGAATCACATAAAAATTTATTATCCAAAGAATATTTAAATAACCTAATTACGTTAAAAACTTTAGACATTCCAATTGAAGTTATTAGTACTGGTAATCTTCAATTAGATAATATTTTAGGCTGTAAAGGAATTCCTAAAGGACGGATTACTGAGATTTATGGTAATGAATCTTGTGGAAAAACTACATTAGCCTTACAAATTGCTAAAGAGGCAACCAATAATAACCAAAAAGTTTTATTTTTAGATTTAGAAGCATCATTAGATTTAAATTATGTCAAAGGCATCGGCATTAATTTAGATAATTTTTATGTTGCCCAAGCAAAAAATGGTGAATTAGCTTTCAGTTTAATTGAAGATGCCTTAGAAAAGAAATCATTTGATCTTATCGTTGTAGACTCGGTGGCTGCAATGATTTCTGAATTAGAGTATGAAACTAAAATGGAATCAGCTAATCTTTTAGGCTCACATGCTAGACTCATGTCTAGAGGTCTTAGAAGAATTCAATTACCGTTATCCCAATCGCAAACTGCTGTAATTTTTATTAATCAAGTAAGAGAAAAAATTGGAGTTCTATTCGGAAACCCAGAAACAACCACTGGTGGTAAAGCATTAAAATTCTTTTCTAGTTTAAGAATTGAAGTTAAAAAGGCTGATTTAATTAAAAATGGTACTGATAAAATTGGTATCAAATCTAAAATTACAGTTATCAAAAATAAATTAGGTAAACCTTATGGCACCTGTTTCATCAATATCTATTTCGGTGAAGGTTTTGATGAAATTGCTGACTTACTTGACTATGCAATTCAAACCAACATCATCAAAAAATCTGGTAGTTGGTATTCTCATGATGAAAAAAATATTGCTCAAGGTGCTAAGCAACTTAAGCAATATGCAATCGATAATCCTGAATGATATGCAATCATTAAGGAAAATGTTTTAAACTTATTAAACCAAACTTCTGAAACTAATCGCGAAGAAATCATTTCGAGTTTAGAAAATTTTGATGAAGAAGTTGAATAATTTTAAAAAGCTTTCTGTAGAAAAATAATTTTTTACATCAAAATCGTTAAATGGTTTGTTTGTAAAAGCGTTATAAAAGCCGTTTAACAAAATGACATTTTCTAACCAAAAGTTTACATCATCAGATGGTGATACATTAATATCCATTAACATTTCATTAATCATTTCATGCTCATGTTCAATTGGTTTGATAGTTAAACCAAATAAATGTAAAAAGCTAACAATCGCAGAAATTTTTTCTACTTTAGTTAAAGAACTATTTACAACAGCTTTTAATCAAGCACTAAATTGTGTTTTAAAAGATGCTTCACGTGGCAATGTAATATTTTTTAAACCAATTGCAGAACAATTTAAAATCATTTGATTAGCAAATGCATCGACATCTAAAATTGGATACATCCCTAAAATAAAATCGTCGTTATCAAATTCATTCATGTTCGTCTTAATTTGGTTAAAAATAAATTCATTTTCTAATTTATTTTTAAACAGTGGGATAACATAATATGTCATTATTTATTCCTAATACTAGTTGATGAAATCTGTACTTTATCAGCATCAGCTAAGAAAAAAACTGTTTCAATATCGGGAGCCAATTTTTGATTTTGTTGCGCTAATGCTAATTCATATTTTAAGTCTAATTCGTTTCTTAAACCACGAATAAGATAATGTGCATCTAATTGGTGAGCTATATCCACAGTCAAACCACTATTAATAATTACATCAAATTGCACATTGTGATCTTGTAAAAATTGTTGAATTTGTTGTGCGCGCATTTCTAAACTATTAGAATTTTTATCTGGATTATTACTTACTACTACATAAACTTTGTCAAACAAAGCATTGGCCTTTATCAAAATTGATAAGTGGCCTTCGTGAATAGGGTCAAAAGAACCGCTATAAATAGCAGTTCTTTTGTTTTTTTTAGATTTTGTCATTAAATGTTGAGAAAGCTAAATTCATGTTTGAGAAAGTTAATTCATTAACTGGTAAGTCTACTTTTCCGTTCATTTCTTTAGCAGTATATTGAATGTTTAATAGTTTAGACTGTAAGGCGTTTCTAGCAGATTGTTCTGCAGCAGATTGTTCTGCAGCAGCTTTTTCCGCTGGAGTCATATCTTTTGTAATATCAGCTTCCACGGGACCAAAATAAACTTTTGTAGCATAAGTTAATAAATTTTGGTAACAAGGTGTATAGTTCACAAAGTCGAAGTTTTGCATACTACCAAATGTATAGTTACCATCTTTGTCTTCATCACCCATCGCCATATATGATTTATTTTCTACAACGTAATTTGCAGGATTTTTTTGTTCTGCTTCAGTTAACACTTGTCCATTTTTGCCTACAGGTTGGCCTTTACTGTTAACCTTATATGTTGGTAATCCAGATAAAGATACGTCATAAGCGATTTGATAAACTTTTTGTAATTGTTGACCTTGCGTGTAAGAATCAATCGTAATTCCGTCCATGGCCAAGAAATTTTGTTTTGGCATGATAAAGTGGAATTCATTTTGTGGATTACAGTCTTTACCAAATTCTGGTAAGTTAGGAGTATTAGATGCATTATCTCCACCAGCTGCTGAATAAACAGCATCACCGTTATATAAGAAAGCACCTTTAATTTGGTTACTTGCTAACTTATTTAAGATTGGACTTGAGTTAGTGTTTAACGTAATAGTATTAGGGTTTAATCCCTTATAAAAATTAGAAATGGTTTCGTATTGTTTAATTAATCAATTAATATCTGGTGCATCATTTCTTTTGGCTTGAACGCCTTTTTTCATTGTTCAACCATGATGATTAATTCAACGTTCGTTAGTCTTGCTAATCGGTTCATTAGCATTGTAACTACTATTGTATCCTCAGCCCGGATTAATATTAATTTGTTCGTCTGGGACATTGTTTTTTACTTCTCTAATTAATTTAGCTACGTCTCATTCAGTTCTAGCATCCTTAACCATCATAACTTTAGAGTTACCACCTAAGAATCTATTGTTTTTAATCTTAGAGTCAGTAATGTATTTAAAGATATCGTAGAATGATGAATCGGAATTCAATGATTTAATTTTTGGTCCACGATATGCGAACACAAAATCTTGCAAGAAGTAAGGGATTGAATATTCTAACAAGTTACCTTCGTGGTGATCATATCCTTTGATTCCACATTCTTGTGCAACTTGTTCGCAAAGGTTTCAAATAACTGGCGTTACTACACCTTTTAAGTCTCAGTAATTAGTTACAGGACTGTTAGTTTGGTTGTTTCATAAATGAAACTTACTTCAATCGATGCGTTGAATTTTACCTTGTAAAGCTAGTTGAGCAGCCATATTATTAGTGGCTACTTGTAAAGCAAACGTCTTATTATTCACATATGTAGGAATTTCAGCATTAGTTCCATAATATGCTCAGTTGATGTCATATTTTTTTTGTAAGGTATTCATTAACTCAGGAGACATATATGCTTGGAAATTACCGAATACCAATTCATTTTTTCCAACAACAGATAAACTGAATGGTAAAGCAATAATCCCTGCAGTTAGACCAACCGCAACGGTTGAGAAAAGGGAAATCTTAGTTCATTTTCTCATTTTATAATCTCTTGTTATTCATTAAGACTTTTGTTTTATCAATAAATTTTTTATTAGATTTTGCTTTGTTTTTAGATTTTTCTGTAACAAATTTCTTAGTTGCAATAATAAAAGCAACTGCAAATGTTACTAAAACAATAATTGCTCCAAAGGTTACAGCTCACGCTTTAATCCCTTTCGCCATACTATACATTTCAGTTGAAATTGTGTTAATTTTTCCACCAACTAATTTTGTAATGATGAAGTCATCAAAACTCATACCAAATACAATTGCAGCACCTGATAAGATAGCTGGTAATAAGAATGGAATAGTTACTTTAAAGAATGTTTTAATCTTTGAGTAACCTAAGTCTAATGAAGCAGAGATTAAACTCTTTTTCATTTTTTGCATTCTTGGGTAAATAATAATTAACGCATATGGGGTACAGAAGGAAATATGAGCCAGAATAATTGTGGCAAATCCTAGATTAACCCCCATAGGAATAACTGTTACAGAGAATAATAACGCCAAACTAATACCAGTAATGATATCTGGAATAACCATGTTTACTTTAGAAGAACCTAATACTGTGTTTACGTAAACTTGTTTTGCATTTCAAATACCAAATGCTGTCATCGTTGCAATAATTGTAGAAATTGGAACTACAAAAGCTAAGATGATTGCGGTATTAGCTAAAGCATTTAAGAAATCACTATTTTTGAATAAGTGAATTCAGTTTTGACCATCATTGAAGTCAAAGTTAACATTGATGTTACCCTTACTTGATGGCTGTGTAAAACTTAAAAATACAACAATAATTAATGGGATGTAGATGATAGCAATCACAATAAAAATGTAACTGCGTCTTAATCAAGCGAAAAATGTATCTTTCATTATTTCTTTGCAGCCGCCTTTCTAATAACTTTTACTAATTTTGGAGTTCAAACAATCAAGCCGTAAATTACGAACATGGCTGCTGATACCACTAAAGCTAATACTGAAGTTCTCGATAGAGCAACTTTACTACTTAAACCATTTTCACCTTGATGGATAATTGTATTACCAATTAAGCCACCATTATTATCATTGTTTAAGAACGAAGGCACCGCCACCGTTGTAAAACAAGGCAGCAACACCAAAACAACTCCTGAAATAAGAGCTTGTTTACATCACGGTAAAATCACCGCAAAGAATGTGTAGAATGAATTTCTTCCTAAATCTTTTGAAGCATTAATCAAATTTTTTGGTAATGATTCTAAAGCTGTATATAAAGGAATAATCATGAAAGGAATGTATAAGTACGTTAAACCTAAAATTGTAAAAATAGGTCCGTAAGTACTATTTTCTGCATGGTTCATTAAATCAAATAAAGTTTTTAACCCAATCAATTTAATTAACAAGTTCGTCCATACAGGCGCAGTAATGATCAACATAACAATCACTTTAAAGATTTTATTCTTTGACATTGACAAGCCATAAGCAAATGGGAAAGAAATTAAAACAGTAAGGATTGTAGATACGATAGAAATATACGTTGATTTACCAATTTTTATTCCTACAGTTCCTGTAATTACCCCTCAATTCTCGGCCACTGTACTATTTTTACCTGGAGTAAAGGCATTTACTAAAATAACAATTAGCGGAATTACTACAAAAATTAGAGTAATTAAGATAAACGGAATAATTAAAAATAAATTATTTGTGATTGTAAATTTATTAGTGAATTTTTTAAACGTATTATTGCTTAAACTTTTACCGTATTTTTTTCTGATTCTCTTAGGAGAGTCAGATTTAGTATTTAAATTAACAGTTTTAGTTACAACAGTTTCGTTATTCAATATCTTCTGCCTCTTTCTTGATTAAATGAACATCTTCAGAGTCAAAAGTTAAACCAATAATTGAACCAACGTCAACTTTGTTAATTGCTTCTACGTTTAAAATATATTCTTTATATTTACATTTGATGTCATATAACAAACCTTTGTATGTAACGTTTGTTACTTCAACATCATTTAAAATTCCTTGACCGTTGACTACAACATCGAAGTCTTCTGGTCTAATCATAATTTTGGCTTCTTCATTAATACTGAAATTGCTTGTTTCAGCAACATCACAAACCACGTCATAAAAACTAACTTGGCTTTGTCCAATATAAGTGCCATTTAAAATATTGGCTCTACCCACGAAGTTAGCAACTCATAAATTAATTGGTGAGTCGTAAATATCGTTTGGTGTACCAATTTGTTCAACGTGACCATTAGACATAACTACGATTTTGTCAGATAGCATTAAAGCTTCTTCTTGATCGTGAGTTACTAAGATGAAAGTTAAACCTAATTCTTCATGAAGTCTTTTAATTTCATCTTGTAATTGTTTTCTTACTTTAGCATCTAATGCCCCTAATGGTTCGTCAAGTAATAAAATTTCTGGTTCAATAACAATCGATCTTGCTAAAGCAACTCTTTGTTGCATACCACCGGATAAATCTGAAGGATAATTTTTTTCTTTCCCTTCTAAACCTACTAATTTAATTACTTTGTGAGCTCTTTCAGATATTTCGTCTTTATTTAATCTACGAGTAATGTTTCTTTTCTCGAAAGATTCTTTCTTAATATCTGGATAATTTTCTCAATAAGAAATTCAGTAGTCTAAATCGTTATACTTTTCGTTTAATCTATCGATTTTGTCATCAATAGGTTTTTTGTAACGATATCACTTTTTCAACGTATAAATTTCTTTTTCAATGTCGTTCATGTTCTTTGAAGACACTTTAAATTGATACGGAATTCTTAAATGCGAGAATAATGCATTGAAAGCATCTAAAAATTTAACTTTAAAAGTAATTTTTGATTCATAGTCTTCGCCATATTGTTCATCTAATTGTTCATATAGATTATCAATATGAGCTAAGAATTCAGTTCTTCTCATATTTGAGATTTCTTTTAAAGTAGGATCTTTATCATACTTCTTGTGAAGTTTATTGATATCTCTTTTTAAAGCAGCTCTCTTTTTGCCAATATCAATAATTTCTTTTTTAGATTTTTTTTCAGCCTCTTTATAAATTTTTTCTGCTTCAACGTAAACGTTATTGGGAACATCTTCTAATTTTGTTCTCATTAACTTCAAGCCGTATTCAATGTTCTGCAATACTGTCATATTAGGGAACAGCGCATAATCTTGAAACACGGTTGATGTAGGACGTTCTGTAATCGGCATATCTTTAATATCGATACCGTTATATAAAATCTTTCCTCTTGTAGGATCTTCAAAACCTCCAATGACTTTTAGCATTGTGGTTTTACCACATCCTGATGGTCCTAAAAGGGTAACAAATTCACCCTTGTCAATAGTTAAATTAAAATCTTTGACAGCGGTGAATCCATCATCATATGTTTTGTTTATGTTAACTAGTTGTAAAATTGGTTTTCTCATCCAAGAAAAATCCTCCATTACTTTGAAATAACAGAGTTAAAAACTCTTAAAGATTACTTTGCTTTGTGTTTAGCAACTGACGCAAAAACTAATATAAAATACGTCAAGAATACTTATTTATTTATAGCAAAAAAAACCAATATTTAATATTTATTTTAAATAAGGAAAAACATACTGATTCATAGCACGTGCAACAGCGTTTTTTTGTGGTTTAGACATCGCGTATTTTACGTACGGTAAAATTTGTTTATATTTTTGTCTAGCAGCAATTGGCAAGCCAACTAATTTGAACATAGAAATATCATTAGCAGAGTCTCCAAAAGCCACAAATTCATCTAGCGGAACGTTTAGTAATTCACTTAATCTAATGACTGAATTACCTTTATTTGCTCCATGTTTAGTAATCTCATATAGTCAGTGAGATGTCTTACTGATGTCTAGCCCACAAATGCATACATCTTTTAATTCTTCTTCTACTTTAGTGAATTTTGCTTTTGACATTTTTCTCAAAACATTAATTTTATATACAACATCTTCATCGTCTAATTTGTTGACGTAATTAATTTTAGTTTTTTTGTTCATTAAATTAATTAATCAAGTTCAACCTTTGTATCCATACACGCCCATAGTTTTTTGCAAAATTCCATTTCTTGTGTATGATGCAAAACTTAAATGATTGTTTTTACAAATGGTTAAAATTTTGGATGCAACCTCCGGAGATAAGGTATTTTCTTCTACATATTCATTTTTTCAGTTGTCGTACAATAACGTACCATTTAAACAAGCGATGTATCTCACTTTTTTCCCGTGAGATAAGACTTCAAATTTATCTGCCACATTTTTAGCAGAAGTAAGCGATCTTCCCGTAACAAAACAAACAATACCACCTAAATCTATAAATTTAGATAAAGCTTGCACGTTATCTTGAGAAATTTTATATTTTTTGGCCAACAATGTGCCGTCTAAATCAATAGCTAAAACTTTATATTTCATATTATGAATATTATAAAAATAAAAGAACAAAGCTTTACAACTTTGTTCTTTCTTATTGATATAAATAATTAAATTATTTTAAGCTTTCAACTTTTTCAGTTAATGAATCAATGTCCATGTAACCAACTGTTCTAGCAATTTCAGAACCGTTTTTAATGTAAACGATTGTTGGTACAGATTGAACTCTGAATTCTGAAGCTAATTCGTTGTATTGGTCGATGTCTACTTTAACGACATTAATTGAGTCACCCATGTTTTCAGCTAATTCTACTAAAACAGGAGCAAGCATTTTACAAGGACCACATCATGTAGCGAAGAAGTCTACAACTGTTAATTTATCTTGTGAAGTTAATTCTTCGAATTGAACTTTATCTTTTAATTCCATGGTTTATACCTCCGTCTTTTGTTTATTATATTTTACTCTATATCTTATTCTAAGTTCGTTTTTTTAGATTTACTGTTTGACTTAATGTACTTACAATCAGGGTAATTACTGCAACCAGTAAATGGTTTTTTCTTCTTATTAATTCTAATAATTAATTCTGAACCACATTCTGGACATGATTCTCCTGTCTTATTAGCATCAGGAATAGATTCAGTGTATTTACATTTTGGGAACGCACTGCAAGCGATAAATTTAGTGCCATATTTACTTGTTCTGTAAACTAATTCAGAGCCATCGTTAGGACACATTCTACCAACTTTTTCTAATTCCACTTTTGGTAAATTAGCATACACTTCTTTTAATTGACTTTCAAAGTTTGGTGCAAAACTTTCTAGATAACCGTTTCATGAATCTTCACCGTTAGCAATTTTATCTAGTTCGTTTTCCATATCTACAGTAAATTCTGGTGTCATAATTTGCGGGAAGTCTTTTTTCAATTCACCAATTACATTCATTCCCACATCAGTTGGAATTAACTTTTGAGAATCTTTGTAAACATAGCCTCTTTCTTCGCCAATTTTAGTCATTGTAGCGTAAGTTGAAGGACGACCTACACCAGATTCTTTTAAAGCGGCAATTAAACTAGCTTCTGTGAAGTATGCTGGTGGTTGTTTTTCTTTTTCGATCAATTCAGCTTTTCCTTTATAAACTTTTCCAACTTCCATATTAGGGAATTTTTGTTTATATTGTTTTACTGTTTTTGCATAGTAATCTAAAACATAGTAACCATCAAAAGCAATATCTTTATATGAAGCAAAGAATTCTTCGTGTTCATTTTCAAAATATAAATTATGCTTGTTGAATAACGGTACATTCATCATTGAAGATACAGTTCTAGTTCAAATTAAATTGTATAGCTTGAAAATTTGCGGTGTTACTGAATCTTTAATTGATTCAGGTGTAATGTTTACATCAACTGGACGAATCGCTTCGTGAGCATCTTGAACGTTTAGTTGTTTTTCTTTATTTTTAGAAACTTTAGAAACCACAAAGTCTTTATTGTAGTACGCTTCACCAAACTTATCTAAAATAAATTCTTTTGTAGCGTTAGTAAAGTCAAGACTTAATCTTTCACTATCAGTACGTGGATAT
The DNA here is from genome assembly GCF_040369755.1 of Ureaplasma ceti. NCBI lineage: Bacteria > Bacillati > Mycoplasmatota > Mycoplasmoidales > Mycoplasmoidaceae > Ureaplasma > Ureaplasma ceti. The sequence goes on from NZ_BAABQM010000002.1 coordinate 129,677, forward strand.
GAAATTAACCCAATTTGATTTCCGTTAATTTCTACCCCTTCAAACATTTTTTGGGCCACTGAAGTTGTTTTAGTTGCACTTCAACCTAAGTTAGTTGAAGCCATTTGTAATAACTTGTCTGTAGTAATTGGTTTTTGTGCGTCACCTTTAGTTTTTTTGGGATCATCAATCTTAGTTAACACAAAGTTGTCTGTTAACTTGTTGAACACTTTTTCCGCATCTTCTTTTAAGGCAAATCTAAATGTATTAGTTTCACTGTCTTCGTACGGTTTAGCTGTACAGTTTTTACCCGTAAAGATTAAATCTACACCATTTTCTAATGTTGCAGTGATTTCTAATCATTTAGAAGGTACAAATTGCAATCTTTCTAACTGTCTGTTCACCACAAACATTAAAGCAACTGATTGTACTCTACCAGCAGAAATAGCATGTTGTGTTTTTTTCACTAAAGCAGATAATTTATAACCAATTAAACGGTCTAAAATTCTTCTAGCAAATTGAGAATTTACTAAATCCATGTCAATTTCACGATAATTTTCAATTGCGTTTAAAATAGCAGTTTTTGTAACTTCGTTAAATGTAATTCTTCTACATTTAGCTCTTTCTTCTTCAGTTAAGATATCTCACACATGTCAAGAAATAGCCTCCCCTTCTCTATCGGGGTCGGTTGCAAGATAAATTTGATTTGCTTTTTTTGCATGTTTTTTGATTTCTTTAATGATAGGTTCTTTTGAGTTTCTAGTTTTAGAACCTACGACTTGTCAATATGGTTCAAACGTGTTGTAATCGTAGCCTTTGGTTTTGTTTAATTCTCTTAAGTGACCATAAGTGGCGATAACTTCATAATCATCACCAACGTATGATTGAATCGTTTTAATTTTGTTAGGAGATTCTACGATAATTAAATTTTTGTTGTTCATTCCTTACACTCCGTTCATAACATGTGTATACCGTAACTTATTATATACTACTACCGCTGATTATTCTAACTACTAATATATCGTTCAAATTCTTAATTAATTCCTATTATTTGCTTGTATTTCTTAATAAAGGTTAAATTATTTTTATTGAAATTATTATAAATAATTTCGGAATTTTTTAGCCTTGTTGGACAGTAAATTGGTTTAATTATATTTTCTTGGTTGATTGCCAAATTATTAATTTTCATTTCTGACCGACTATCTACCATTATGATGTCAGAAAAAGCATAAATTAAGCGTTCGAGATTTTGTCCTTCGCTATTTATTCATAATTCACTTCAGTGTTCTGAAATGAATAGTGCCTCTTTGTAATGTAAAAGTTTTTGCGTGTATAAACCTTTGTTAAATAACACAATAACTCTCAACTGGTTTTGTAAACAAAAATTTCAGAAATCTCGACTAATGTCTTGGCGTTCTAAACACAAAACATAAGTTGCGTTGATTTCTTTTAACGAATCAAATTCTTTCTTGTTTGGTTTGCCGATAAAACCTAAGACTTTTTCGTTAATCATTAATTTATTACCAATATAAAACATAGCAAAGGGTGGCATATAAATATCTTTTAGTTTATTCGGGTAATCTTCTTTTGTAATTCAAAACATTACCGGAGAATAATCTAACGCTTGTTTACGCGCTAATTTAAAATCAATGGCTTCCTTATTACAAACAGCGTGGTAAACTTGTTCTCAATTGCCGTGGTACTTTTGCAAAATATAAAAAATAAGGTTATTCATATAAAAAATCCTCCATTACTAAATAATGGAGGATGATTATGCTTTACTTATTGAATCATTACTTGTCGTAATTTACATTGGCAATTTTACATAATGTAAAATCATTATACACAGTATCTTCAAACCGGTTAATGTCCAATTCTTCGTTACTGATTAAATATTGTCTAGTTCGACAAACTTTTTCGACAAACTCATAATAATTGTCAGCTGAATCAATTTTGTAGTATTGTAAAAGTTCATTCAAGTTATTTTCTTTTAAATAATTAAAGCCAAATTCTAGTACTTTTTCTACTGGTAAAATTTCTTTTTTAATACAGTTAATTAAACCTAATTTAAATGCAGCTTCGTAATTATCAATTTTCTTAAACAAGATTCCTGGAGTATCAATTAAATCAAAGTGTTGGTTAATATTTACAATCCGTTGGTTTTTAGTTACTCCGGGCTTGTTTTGTGCCACTACAGTGTTTTTAGATTTTAATAAATTGATCAAACTAGACTTACCCACATTAGGTAATCCAACAATCATGATTAAGAATTTAGGATTAACTAACCCTTTTTTTCTTTTACTTACAAACTTATCATCTAAAATTTCGTACAGCTTTTTAATCACAGTTTGTTTAAAAGCTTTGTTTTTAATGCTGCCAATTAATAAGTGTTCGTTTGTATTATGTGCCTTGTTTAGAGTGCTTCAGTCTTCTTTTAAAGCAATTTGTAAAATTGGTTTATTATTGGCTAATTTTCTTAATTCTTCATTACTTGAAGTAGTTACACATCTTGAGTCCACCACTTCAATAAATAAATCCACAAGTTTAGTTCTATCTTTAATTTGATCCAAGGCCTTTTTCATGTGACCAGGAAATCAGTTAATTTTTGTATCAATTACATCCATAATTATTTTTCGTAAGTTGTTGTTGGCAATTCACCGTCAACTCCAAAGATTGAGTAAATTGTCACTAATCCTTCCTTATCAATTTCTCTAATATTAGAAATTAGAGTTGGTAAGTTTAAGTATGAACATACGGTTTCTAATGATTTATTCGTAAATGATCCACCTAAACTGTCTGTCGCACTTTGAGAAATTAAGATTTTGTATTGTCAGTCTCTTTCAATTAAGAAGAAGGCCACTTCCTGAGCTTTCTTAGAATAGATTTGGACTTTCACAATTTTATTCTTAGGGAAGAAGTAATTGTAAATTAATCCCGCAAGAACAGATGATAATAACGATGCCACGAGGTTTGGTGAGAAGAAGGCTTCCACCACCGCGTTTGTCGTTCTTTGTTCTGGTGTTGAGTTAATTAACCAACATACAAAGGACCCCAAGGTAACCCCTAAAATAATACTTGCGACGTTAAAGTAAGTTAAGAGTGTTCCAATAGATTTATTTTTCACTTTAGCGTAGTAGAATCCAAAAACGTCAGTCCCACCAGTAGATGAACCTAAAATATAGATCACACTATTGTTGATTCCACCAATTAAAGCAAAGACTACTGCATAAATAAATAAGCTTGGAATAATACCTTTACCTGAGTTTCAAGGAATTAATTGTACGCCTTGAACGTATAAAGGTGATGTTTCTGAGCTTAAGTCGCTCATGTCACCGAATACAAAGATTCCGTGACCATTGTTAACGAAACCTAAACCTAAACCGACTAGTTGGGCAAACGCAATATACACAATCGTTAAAAGTGCAAACTGTTTTCCAATTTTAAAATAGCCAAAAATTAATAGCGGGATATTTAAAACAAAATACAATCCTCAGAAAATGGCGTTGTATAAAATCATCGCTAGTTTAGTTTGTCCAGCATTTGTTAACACAATTTTAATAATTTTCGCTAACCCTTGAATAATCCCAGATACTCCCGGTGAATATACCCCGGTGTATTGTACCAATAACCATACAATTACTGAAGCTACCGCTCCAATTAAAGCTGTCAATAAATATTTTTGTCATAATTTATTGATTTTATAAACTGCACCCATCCGAATAGTCTTGGCTGAATACTTCACGTTTTGAATTTTCACCGATGTAGTATTCGCACTCTTTTTATGTAGTTTATTTAATTCTTCTAAGTAGGTTTTAATAGCTACAATTTTATCTTCTAAGATTTTAATCTTAGTGATTAATTCCGGCGTTTTATTAATTGTCTCATTGAACTCTTGTTCTAAAAGTTCTAGTTTTTCTTTCGCTTGGTTAATTTCTTCCGTGTAATTAGTTGTTGACACCACTGAGGTGTGTTGGTTGTTATAGTTCCCTGTTAAAACAGATTTGTTTTGCAAGTACCGCGAAAAGTTTCTCTCAATATTAAACCTTTTCTTTGGTCTATCTGATGTGATAATCATATAAAAACTACTTTCAAATAAAAAAATAGGTTAAAAAAATTAAGGAATATATAAATCTAATTATATGGATAACTTAATTGTTTATTAAAAAGATATCTACTATTAAAAAGTAGATATCTATTATAACAATTCGTGAAGAAATTATTTCTTAATAATTTCTTTAATTCTTGCAGATTTACCTGAACGTTGTCTCATGTATGAGATGTAAGCTCTACGAGTACGTCCGTAACGTTTAACTTCGATTTTTTCAACTAATGGACTGTTTACGTCAAAACCTAATTCAACTCAAACACCGTTAGATTCTTTACGTACGATTACAGTTTCAGAAGCACCGTTGCCTCTTCTACGTAATACGATACCTTCGAATTTTTGAATACGAGATTTTTTACCTTCAATAATTCTGTTTGATACAACGATAGTATCACCAGAACCAAATTCAGGTACGTCTTTTTTAACTTGTGAAACTGCTAATTCTTCTAAGATTTGACCTTTGTTAATTTTTAATGCTGCCATTTTTCTTTCCTCCTAATTTAATAAACTTTTCATATAAATCTGGACGATTTTGTTTTGTAATTGCGATTTGTTCATTTAACCTAAAGTCTGCAATTTTTTGGTGGTTACCACTCAAAAGTACTGCTGGAACTTCATGGTCTTCAAACTTTACAGGTTTCGTATAAACCGGATAATCTAATAAATAATTATTAAATGATTCATCAATTAAACTATCAGAGTTAATTACTCCATCTAGTAATCTGATAATACTATCAGCCATAACCATGGATGGAAGTTCGCCCCCAGTTAAGATGTAATCACCAATACTGACTTGCTCATCAATGTAATGAATGATCCTTTCATCAAAACCTTCATAATGTCCGGAAATGATAATGAGATGATCATATTCTTTAGCGGCATGAGTAGCCATTTCTTGGTTGAACACTTTACCCTTAGGAGTTGTTAATCAAACTAACGAATTATCTGTTTTAATTGCTCTAATACATGAAACAATTGCCGGAAGTGCTAGCACCATTCCTGGGCCGCCTCCATATTGATAATCATCCACTTTGTGATGTTTATCAACACTATAATCACGAAAATCAACACATTCAATTTCAACTTTTTTATTTAAAATTGCATGTTTAATGATTGACGTTTCGCAGAATGCTTTAAACATATCTGGGAAAATAGTTACAAAACTAATCTTAAAAATAGACATTATTTGCTTTCGTTTTTGCTGTCAGTTTTAGAAGAAGCTTTTGCTTGTTTGCTTTTTGCAAATTCTGCTCAAATTTTTTCTTGTTTTAAGAATGATTTAACTGTATCAGTTGGTTGTGCACCAGCGTTTAATCATTTAATGATAGCTTCAGTTTTAAGAGATTTTTCTCCCTTAAGTGGGTTGTATTGACCTAATAATTCAATGTATGCACCGTTTGCTTTAGCTTTTGAGTCAGCTACTACGATACGGTAAGTTGGTGATTTGTGACGACCAATACGTAACAATCTAATTTTTACCAATGTAAAGTACTCCTTGTAAATTTGTTTTACTTAATAACTATGATATTATAGCAAAAAAATAAAAAGGTGTTAAGTATTTTTACTTTACACCTCGTTATTATTTTTTCCGTTCTCTGTCATCCGCGTTTTTCTTACCTTCACGTAGATGGCAGTAACAACTAATGCAACTAAACCAAAGCCTAAAATTACACCAAAGACAATTCATGCAATATCACTATCAGACACAGAGTTAGATTCAGCTAACTCGTTAGCATTTTCTTTTAATTCTGGATAGAGATTATTGATTGTAATGTGGTATGTATACACCTTTTGTGGCAGTTGGTTGCTCCAAGTAAAGTTCATATCAAAATGAGCTACTGTACCGTCTTTTTCAGTTTTAAAGTTAGTCATAGATGCTAATGGTGCTGATTGGTTAGGCAAAGTATTCATTTGCACCAACGCGGTTTGTACCACTTTGACTACATTCGCTAAAACAGAATTATCTAATTGTTTGGCCGTCATATGAGATAACGGTGAACCAGGTAAAATAGTTAACTCTAATGAATTAGTTCTTTGGTTAATCCGAACTTTATTAGTGTTGGCTCACTCTTTTAACATTCCCATCAGTTTGTGGTCCACTTCAATATTTCTGTCCATTCCTGTATTATCTTTAGGAATAGGTGAAGCGTATAGTTGTAAACCCAAACTAGATGAAGCTTTTGTTGCTTTTACCAAATTACTAGTAGTTAATGCTGTGGGTACCACTACTGCCGTACCGATTAAAGCTCCTACTGCTGTATAAAGAGCAATTTTGCGTTTCTTTTGCATTTTTAGAACCCGCTAAAGCCGCCTTTACCAAATGGGTTTTTACCCATTTGTAACATTTTTCCCGCTTCAGCCATTTTATCTTTTGCTTCTTCTCAACGTTTTAATAATTTGTTTAATTCATCCATGTTTCTTCCAGAACCCTTAACTACTCTAAGTTTTCTTGAAGGTTGTTTCTTAAACAATTTTGGATTTCTACGTTCTTTTAAAGTCATTGAAGATAGCATAACTTTTCAGATGCCCATTTTTTGTTCAGCTTCTTCTAGTCTAGCTTCAGAGACCTTCATGTTCGCTGCCCCAGGCATCATTTTCATAATTCCGTTTAATGAACCCATTTTTGATAATTGTTCCATTTGTCTTAGAAGGTCTTCTAAGTCCATTTTGCCTGACAACATTCTTTGCATTGCGTTTTTAGCTTGTTTTTCATCGTAAACATCTGCTGCTTTTTCAGCTAATGTCATGATGTCACCTAAACCTAAAATTCTGTCAGCCATTCTTTCTGGGTAGAAGATATCAAGAGAACCAACTCTTTCCCCAACCCCAGTAAATTTAATTGGAACGTTAATAATTGATGTTAATGATAAAGCTGCCCCAGCTCTTGCGTCAGAGTCTAATTTAGTAATAACAATCCCTGTTAATTTTAGTCACTTATTAAATTCTTCAGCAACGTTAATCACGTCTTGACCAGACATTGCGTCTACGACTAATAAAATTTCATCCGGACTTAAAGCTTTTTTAACTTCAACTAATTCTTCCATTAATTCAACATTAGTTTGTAAACGACCAGCAGTATCGACAATTACTAAGTCGTTGTTTTGTTTATCTGCTAAATCTAGCCCTTCTTTTACAATTTGTTGCGCAGTAGTTGTTGTACCGTGTTGGTAGAAGTCTACATTGATTTCTTGTGCTAATGTGTTTAATTGATCAATCGCTGCTGGACGGTAAATATCACCAGCGATTAACAATGGCTTTTTATTATTTTTGTTTTTGTAAAAGTTAGCAATTTTTGCTACTGTAGTTGTTTTACCAGAACCTTGTAACCCAACCATCATAATTTTCATTTGTTTTTTATTAGTATTAATTTCAGCTTTTTCTTTACCTAAAATTTGTACTAATTCTTCTTTAATAACTCTTAAAACAAAATCAGCTGGATTTTCTTTAGGATCTAAAATTTGGCCAACAGTTTTTTCTTTAATATTTTTAATGAAGTCTTTAACAACTTTGATGTTAACGTCAGAGTCTAATAAAGCGACTCTAATTTCTCTTAAAAGTTCTTTAATGTCATCTTCTGTAATTGTCGCATTTCTCAATTTTTTAGACATTCTTTTTGAGACAATGTTTCCAATTAGTCCGTTTAATTTCATATTTTGCTTTCCTTTAAATAGTGCTTAAAAATGTTAATTATATTTTATAAAAATTACAGAAAAAGTAAATAAAGCACATGGCTCTTAACTTAGAAGAGTGCAATTTTTGTTTAATGCGTCTTGTGTACCGCTAATTCAATCGGAAAGAAATGGTGTTCTGTGTCATAAGTATATTCGATTTGTGCTTGATAAATCATCTCATCACTTGTAGTTTGTTTTAATTTGAGATCATTCACCGTTTTAATGATTTCTGGATTATTAATAGTCACCTTTAGTTGGTTATCTACCAGTGAATAAGATAAATACTTAGTTGCAATATTACTGTTCACTCTAATATCAGTGTTCATGTATTCAGAAGAATCCTTTGAAACATAATGACCATCATCATAAACATCTAACACGTCAGCAAAAGTGTTGTAACGGTTGTTTAAGCCTAATAAAGCTCCAGAAGTTGGATCGGTTACTACTCATTTTTGGAATTTCAATCCGTCAGGTTGATTAACGTGGTTTGTTGTTAGTTCCTCAGACGGAATTTGAGAGTTTAAAGCCGTCACAATTGTATCCGTTAATGTCACACTGTCTTTTTGTTGAGTTTTTGGATTGAAAAAATTATAAGTTGCTTCTGGTTTTAAATCTTTTACCCAATTTTCAATCGCGTTATGACCTGGGTGACCTTTGTAATAAATGTTATATTTAGTACCATATTCTTTTATAGTAGTTAATACCACGTCTTTATCGCTAGAACGTCCAGTACCAATAATGATTAAATTAGGACGGTGATTCAGTTCATCATTGTGTTTAACGATATCACGTGCTTCTTCTCAATTAATGCCAGTAATTTGGTTATATAAGTTTGTTAAACGATGGTGTTCTTTATCTCTTGTTTGAAAAATTAAATCTTTTAAGCTTTTGCTTGCATCTGAAAAATAAGGATAGAAGTTTTTTAAGCCTAAATCAGTGATTTTTTGAACATCACTATTTGATGAGAAAAAGTCCACAATCCCGTTGTATGTACCAGGGATTAAGTACTGAGTTTCACGGTTAAAGTGTCTTAGCTTTGGTGGATTAAATTGTTGTGTTTGTGGATTGGTAAATTCTTGTTTTAATTCAGGTCCTCAATCATCGGCAACTAAATCTCCAATAATGTTAGAGTCTTCTAGACCGAATAAGTGGACATTAGGATAAGATGCTAATTCCACTAAACGTGGTGCATCTTTAATATGGTCACTGTTCACCCAAATATTAATTTTCTTGGTTGGGTTAGCTTGAACAATCTTTCTAAACATCGGCACCACTCACGCTTCTGTATAAATACCCAAATCTTGGACAGTGGATTTTTGTAAATCAGCTTCTTTAGTTTTATCTACTACTTTACCATTTCTAAGAAATTCTTGAAATAAAGGTGCATTAAGGGCGTTTTGGAAGTTGTTAGTTTTTAAATATAGTCTTGATGAGTAGAAAAAATGAGTTTCTGTGGGAGCTAACATTGCTAGCCGAACTAGATTAAAGAAAGTTTGCACCCCATAAGATGAGTAATACATATTGATATCAGCTTCCTTTTGTAAGTCCGCAATGTTTTGAAAATGCTGCATTTGTTGCTTTAAGTCATATTTAACAAAACCGTTAGCACGCTCGTTTTTAGCAATTCTTGTCATGGAAATATTTTGCACAGCGTCAAAAATTCCATACGTCACGCCACCTAAAGCAGCAGTACCTAAAAGAGTACTTAAAGTAATAATGGCAGCCTTCTTTGCTTTTGTCTTCGTTTTCATACTTTCACCTCAAAAGAAAATTTACACAAAAATTAGTGTATGATATATTCTCATATTATCAAATAAAACATATTTGTGTTGTAATAGTGTTTTTTTAAAATTGAGAAAACAAAAGGAGAGCGGGTGTGCCACTCTCCTTTTTTTAAATTAAATCTACAAATTATCTGTTTTTTGCAATGTTGTAGAATGTGTTAACGATTGCTCCAGTACCTTTGTGTTGGTTTCTGAAGTCTTTATCAGCTGTAGCAGCTACGTCAAAGTGACCGTATGGTTTACCTTCTGTGAATTCTCTTAAGAAAGCAGCAGCTCTTGAAGAACCACCTCTCATGTCAGCTACAGAGTTAGCGATGTCTGCGTATCTTGAGCTTAATAAGTCTTTAAAGTCGTGGTGGAATGGTAATCTTCATACTAATTCACCAGCTTTTTCAGCTTGAGCTTCAATTCTGTGTCATACATCGTTTGTTGATGCTCAGATACCTGAGTATGTGTTACCTAATGAGAAGACCATTGCCCCTGTTAATGTAGCGATGTCGTATACTTCAGTAACTTTTAAGTCTCTTACAGCGTAAGTTAATGCATCAGCTAAGATTAATCTACCTTCAGCATCTGTGTTGTCAATTTCTACTGACATACCGTTGTATGAAACGATAACATCATCAGGACGTTGTGCGTTAGTGTCGCATAAGTTTAATACTAATGGCATTACAGCAACAGCGTTAACTTTTACGTTGTTTGTAGCTAAAGCATGAAGTGTTGATCCAACAATTGCAGCACCTGACATGTCGTATTTCATTCATCTCATATGTCCTGAAATCTTAATGTTGTTGCCACCAGTATCGAAGCAAACACCTTTACCAACGAAACCGATTAATTCTTCTTTGTTTTCTGGGTTACCTAAGTATTCGATAACCATTAATCTTGGTTGATCAGCTTCTTTTGTAGCAGCTTGGCCAACACCAACTAAAAGGTTCATACCTTTTTCTTCTAATTCTTTTCTTTCAAGAACAGTAATCTTAACGTTTAAACCAGCAAAGTGTTCTTTCATTAATTCAACGAATTTACCTGGCACCATTAAGTTAGATGGCATATCTTGTAATGATCTTGCAAAGTTTCTATCTTTTGCAACTTGGTGTCTTTCTTGAGCTAATTTAGTCATGCAGTGGTCTGTAATAACTAAAGTATGTTCTGGTCTTTCAGCACCTAATTTTTTGTTTAATGTTCAAGGAATCATTGAACCATATTCAACAGCGTTTACTAAAATATTGATTAATGTTTCGTGGTCTTCTTTTCTTACGATGTTTAAGAATGAATCTACATCAATATCGTAGCTAACTCTTGTTTCAGCTTCGATGAATGTTGATAATGCTCTGAATAATTCATCAGCTTCCAATTCTTTACCCATAACGATGTTGTAAGAATTTACTTCGTGATGGAAGATTTGGTGAGTACCTTTAATGTCTTCGAAGTCAGCAATACCGTGGTTAGCTTCAACAGCTTTTAACACACGTTTGCTTTCAAATTGATTAGAAATTTTCATACATATTTCTCCTATATGTTAATGATTAAGTGTTGCATTTAAAACTGACATAACTATCGTTCATGCAACAAATGTTGATAGATATGTAACTCAAGTAATAAAGAAAACTTTCTTAGTTTCTTTTTTTCTGACCTTTAAAAAGTCTTCGTATTCTTGAAGGTTGGATACATGGTCTATAGCATAGTCATGTCTAGAAACCTTTTGTCTTAAAGCATCTAACTTTATTAGACGAGAGAATTTCATCATACCATATCTCGTTGTCGCAAACATTCCTGTACGACCGATTGCTCATAAACCAATGAAACACATGGCAGCGCCTAAAATGTATCATATGATGTTGTATCATTGGTGGTATAAAAAGACTAAATGTTCTTTATTAGAGTAGCCCTTAGGAGTTAATCCTAAAGCTAGCCCTAAAGTAATCACTACGGCAATCGTTAAAGTAACCGCCGGAATAATTCCATCAGGATATTTACGTTCTTCGCCACCATATTGTGTAAATCTTTTTACTTCTTTACGTTTTAGGTTTCACTTATTACGTGAACCGTATCCTTCATTAATACCACCTAAAGGGTTTCCTTTTGCATTCAAGAGTTTACCTCCTCTTTTTGTCCGAACACGTAGTGTTCAGAATCACCATCAATTTTATGGAAGCTTGATAGATAATCATTTACGGTACTTGGATCGTAATTCATTCTTCTATCACTGAATTTAGCTAAGTTCATGTGAATTTTAGATAATTCAGGAGCCGCATTCATTAATGAAATGGTGTAAGGGTGAACCGGATTGTTGAAGATTTCTTCTGTATTACCCTTCTCTAAAATTCTACCATTATGCATGATAATCATTCTATTACATGCATAGTTAACCATTGATAAGTCGTGTCCAATGAAGACGAAGGTAATGTTTTTTTCCTTCGCTAAGTTTTTCATAATGTTAATTACTTGGGCTTGAACAGACACATCAAGAGCACTAATCGCTTCGTCGGCAATAATTAATTTTGGATTATTAATTAAGGCTCTGGCAATTACAATCCGTTGTCTTTGACCCCCACTAAATTCGTGTGGGTATCTAAAGGCATGTTCGTTTTTTAAACCAACTTCGTTTAGTGATTTATAAACCATGTTAAGTTTAATGTTATCTTTTAAGTCGCGACGTCTTAAAGCAACTTTTAATTTGTTCCGACTTAATAATCAGTCGAATAAATTAATGACTTCTACGTTATTTCTAAATTCGTCAAACACAACTAATGGTGCTTTTCTTTTAATCCGTAAGTCATTAGCAAAGATTCTAAAGTCTTCTAAATCGTCAGCGTTATCTTTGTTTAATTGTGTTCAAATTGCTTTGAATTGTTTTTTCTTATTAGCTACTTCTACGTTAATTTTTTTGATGTATTGTTTTACTTCATTAATTACTAATTTAGTGTCAGCCAATAAGGTTGATCTTTGTTGTTGAATTTGGACAACTTTTTCTTTATTAGCAGCAGTTTTCTTTTCAGTTAATTGTTGTTCTAAAACTTTTAAACTTTCAGTAAATTGCTTTAACTTCATTTGTCTTTGTTCGATAATAGACTTATCAACCAAATGAGTTTGGTTTGCTTCTCACGCTTGCTTTTGTTGATTTAACCGAGCTAATTCTTCATTAACTTGGTCTAGCTTTGTGTGAATGACTTTTGCTTTTTCATAAGAAGGGAAAGCTTTCAAATCAAATAATGTTGTTAAATCAAAAGTGTTAATTGTTTCAGTGACCTTAAATGTTTTAATTCAATTTTCTAATTCAACTATTTGTTCTTGATTACGCGTTTTTTTCAACTCTTCAATCAATTCATATTTGTGTTTAATGAACTCAAAAGTATATTTATTTACCTTTTCGTAGCATTGTAAAACACCTTGTTTATCAATTAAATTAAAACCAGTAAACTGTGCCATTATTTCGTAATTTAAAATCTTTTGTAAGATTTTAATTTGAACATCCAATGCATTTAAATAGTTACCAGTAATGTTTAATTCTCTTCTCGCTAACACTAAGTCCTTTTTTAAAGAATGCATGTAGTAGTTAAAGAATTTTTTAGCTTTTACTGGGTCGATGTAATAATCATCATCCATTAAAGTTATCTTGGCTTTATTTAAAACAGCAATTTGGTTGTTTAACTGAATATACTCATCAGTAAATGTCAAGTTTTGATTTATTTGGTTTACCTTAGCTTGTAAAGTTTGGATTTGGTGCATTAACACCATATCACTATCTTGTTTTTCAAACTCATGGTAATCGTTCAAGATTTCCCGATATTTAGACACTGACTCAAATGATTTAGTAAAGCTTTGTTTGATACTTTGGTCTAAATCATCTAGCAAGTTAAAGAAGACTGATTTGTTTTCTGAGAAAGTAATTTCTTCATCATAATTTCAGTTTTGAATTTTTTCTAACGTTAACTTGTATTGTGCTAAACATTCCTTATAGAACACAGCGTAAATATTTTGCATGTGTTCTAATTTTTTTTCTTCGATAAAAGCATCAGCTAAACGAGAAATGTTTTGGAAATCTTTAATTTTTTCTTTTGCAATCTGTTTTAAACTACCGTTCACAATTAAGGGTTCAGCAATTAAGTTTAAAACATTCTTTTTGGGGTTTAAAGAAGACATTGGGTCTTGGAAAATCATTTGCATGTTTTTAGCCAAGAACTTAGTAATCTTCTTATCATTACTTTTGTCAGAAATTAATTTATCATCAAAAATAATGCTTCCTGAACTTGGTTCTAATAATCTAATAATAGTTTTACCTACTGTAGATTTCCCAGAACCTGATTCACCAATAACTCCAAAGAAATCGGTTTCGTAAACTTGGAAGTTGGCGTTATTAATTGCTTTAAAGAAACTTTCATTTTTAATAAAGAATTTATATAAACCTTTAACGTTTAATAAAACCTTTTGATTTTCTAAATTACTCATTAATTATCAGCCCCTTCCGTTTCCTTATTTTCAGAGTCATCGGTATGTTTGTCTGATTGACTTGATTTATTTGTTGACTGAGGACGTTGCTTCTTTTCGATAGAAGCTAACGCAATAGCCGCTTTTTGTCTCACTTCGTTTGGAATTGGAATTCTTTCTGCATCCGGACTTAATAATCAAGTGGCAGCGTAGTGAGTATCACTGATTTTAAACATCGGTGGTTCTAATTGGAAGTCAATTTTTAAAGCATATTTATTTCTCGGAGCAAAGGCATCACCTTTAGGTGGGAATAACATGTTTGGTGGAGTTCCCGAAATACTTACTAATTCATCTTTTGAAGATGGATCAGGAATAGAAGAAATTAACGCTCAAGTATATGGGTGTGCCGGACAAGTAAAGATATCTTTAGTTGTTCCTTTTTCAATAATTTTTCCAGCATATACTACATTAATATAATCACAGAAGTTTGCAACTAAAGCAATGTTATGGCTAATGAAAATAATTGAAATGTTTAGGTTATCTCTTAGCTTTTTAATTAATTCTAAAACTTTGGCCTGGATAATTACGTCTAGGGCTGTAGTTGGTTCATCAGCAATAATTAAGTCTGGTTTTACAGCTACGGCCATTGCGATAGCAATTCTTTGACGCATCCCCCCACTAAATTCATGAGGATAAGCTTTAACTTTTTGTTCTGGATTGACAATTCCAATAAAGTTTAATAAGTCAATCATTCTTTTATACATAACATCTTTTTTAACGTTATGTTTGTATTCTGCTTTGGCTTGTTGCATTTCTGCGCGATAGTTTGGTGTCTTCGCTTTTTGCAGTTCAAACAATTTTCATTGCAGACTACGATATTCAGAGACTTTAATTGCTTCCAAGATTTGGCTCGCAATAGTTTTTGTCGGATTTAATGACATTAAGGGGTCTTGAGGAATATAAGCGACTTTGGTACCACGGATGTAAACTCATTGTTTTCTTTTAATCGTAGTTAAATCAATGTTTTCCAAGTTGAATAAATCGGCAGTGGTTGTAGAACCATCGTTAAAACCAATAATTGATTTCAACATTACTGATTTACCAGAACCTGATTCACCTACTAAGCCTACGATTGAACCACGTTTAATTTCTAAATCAATTCCTCTTACCGCTCTTAAAGTACCGGCTTTGGTTTTAAAACTAACTGATAAGTTTTTGACACTTAGTAAAGTATCGTTATCAATCTTTTTTTCTTCATCCGTAATAAAATTTTTGTCAGTTAAAATATTTCTCATTTAGTTAATCCTTTATGCACTAATTTTTGGGTCAATCGCATCGTTCAAGTTATTAGCAATAATAATTGATGATAGCGTTGTTAAAACTAGGGTTAGGGCTGGACCCACCAATAGTCATGGATAAACTTCTAATCATGCGGTGTTAATCATTGTACCTAAAGATACAGAGCCAGATGATTGTAAGCCTAAGAAGACTAATGAAGTTTCAAAGAAGATAATTACTGGAATTCTGTTAACGAAGACAACTAGTAATCTACCTACAATGTTTGGAATTAAGTGACTGAAGATGATTCTAATTTGTGAAGCACCTAAAGTTTTAGCTGCTTGAACAAATTCAGAGTCTTTGTACTTAATTACATAAGTTCTTGCAATAATTGCTGAACCCATTCAAGTGGTAATAATCAATGTTAAACAAATTGTAAAGATGTCTAATGAACCGCCAGAAACAGCGACAGAGATAATTAACACTCAAACGATTAATGGAACACCAGAGATAATTTCAATAATTCTCATCATGATAGTATCTGGTGCTTTACCAGCGAAGCTACCAGCAATTGATCCGTAAATTGTACCAATAATTACAGAACCGGCAGCAGCGATAATTGAGACAATTAATGATTTAGCAGTTGCATACCACATTAAGTCTCATCAGTTTCTACCAACACCATCTGTCCCCATAATTGGGTAAACATTTCTAAGAGCTGGTAAAACGTATGGGTTGTAGTCCTTTAAGACTCATGAAGAACCTTGTTGAGTTGCTGACGCAAATAAGTGTTCACAACCCGGTGTATGTTCTTTAATATCTAATAAAACGTTATAAACTTCTTGGGTTACGATTCTTTGAGAGACAATTCCGGTCAAGCCGACGAATGGTGCTCTCGGTGGTAAGTAACCAACGATTGTACTTGATAAGTGACCAATACTTTCGTTAGTTGAGTTTGGTGTTGCTAATGGAATAATAAACGCCATTAAGATAATCGCAGCCAAGATAATTGTAAAGATGATAGCAACTTTAGATTTAGCAAATCTTTTCACCACATCTTTAATGTATGTTGATTTTTTACCAACGATTTGTTCGTTGTTGAATGAATAGTTTTTAATTGGTTTGAAGTAATTTGGTTTAATACTCTTTTGAATGTATGTTGATACTGAGTAATCTTGAGCTACTAAAGTTTGTACTGGAATTTGTTGCAGTGACATTTGAATAGCTTCTTTACTAATTAATTCAGACTTTAACTCTTCATCCGCTTTTTCTGATTCTAATAACTCTAATTCATATTCTTTTTGCATTTGAGATACTTTATCAGCATGTGCTTGCACCATTACTGGTGTAGGATGTAATGTATTTTCTTTAGATTTTTGGTAATCTAGTTTTGATTTAATTTTTTTGAAAATTGAAATATTCTTTGAAGCTGCCAATTTAATTCTTGGATCAATATATGTGTAAGAAATGTCGACAGCAATTTGCAATGCAAAGTAAATACCTGAATAGAACATTGTACTAAACATCACAATATAGATTTCTTTATCTTGGATCGCGCTAATTAAAATAGTTGATGATCCAGGGATGTTAAAGAATTTTTCAATAATAATTGATCCGGTTAAAATTCCCATAAATGATGGTAATAGACACGCTAAGACCGGAATCATTGCATTTCTCAATGCATGCGTGAAAATAATTTTTGTGAAACTAATACCTTTAGCAAGAGCAGTTTTAATGTAGTCTTGTTTGAAGATGTCCACTAATTCGTTTCTTGTATAGTAGAAGATTGCACTAATTGAAGACAACGTCATTGCGGCAATTGGCATAATCAGAGATAGTGCCTGTTGACCGGGTGTACCATTACCGGGTGCGATAAATTGGGTTGGTAACCCAATAACCCCAGCTAATTTAACTAAATATAATGCAAAAATAAATGATGGGACCGCTAAGAATAAAACGGCCAAAATATTTACACAGGTATCAACTAAAGTACCCCGATATCTAGCAGCAACAATTCCTAACGTAATACCTAAAATACTTGAAAGTATAAACGCTGGACCTGCGACCATAATCGTGTATTGAATTGGCACCAAGGTTTTCTGCACGACGGTTTGTCCGTCTGAGTTATATACAACCCCAAAACGACCTTTTGTAAATATACCAGCAATAAATTTAAATAATTGGATAACCGGGTTATCTAGTAACCCTTTTGACCGCAACATTTGGTAATAGTATTCAGTTGTTCAGTTTTGTTCTTTTTTAAGCGGATATCCTGGGATGGCTTGCATCAGGAAGAAAATCAAGATAGTCAAGATAATCAAGGCCAATGCAGCTAGCAAGATCCGCCGAATTATGTACCTAGTCATTATTCTCCACTTTTTAAATGTGCCTTTCACACATTAATGTATTCTGGTCAAGTTCATTCGGTGATACCACCAAGTCTTTTACCAGGTTTTTCAAATTCAGGATTCATTTCTGTTGTTACTTTATAAATAGCTAAACTTCAGTAAGTTAGTCTTGAATTTGAAATATCATCGCTTAAGTTATCTACACCGTATGGCATAAATGAGTTTTGAATCACTTGTGATTTTCCACTATCGATGATAGAAGTTAATGCGAATCAGTTGATGCAGTCGTTAATAGCCGTTCTAATAATGGCACTTGATCTGTCAATAGCCGGTAATAATTTACCGTCTGGACCTGTCGCATCAATTGGAGTAAAGAAGTTTTTTACGATTAAGTCGTAGTATCCATCAGAAATTTTAGATTTTACTTTAGGATGGTAACCATCTTTAAATACGTAGTTACCATATTTATCCATAGAAACGTATTTATCGCTAAAAGGAACTTCCTTGTCGTTCTTATCGAATAACTTGATTGTTCCTTTACCATCAACTTCTAGAACTCTTAAGTTATAAGGAATCAAGTTTGACTTATCTAATTTAAGAGTGCTTTTTTGGTAAACTTCTTTTGAAAGAGTTGGATTTGCATAAGTCTCAGCTAATTTAGCTGTCGGAATGTCTGATTCGTCCAACTCGTTAATTTTGAATTGTTCGTAAGCTAATTGAACGTTGTAAGCAGAAGAATAAATTGATTTAACTTCATCAAATTTTTTAATTGGTAATTCTACAGGTTCAGTTTTGCCAGTAAATTTACCGTCTTTTTCAATTTTCTTTTGAATTGTAATCTTACCGTTCAAGAAGTTTTGACAATAATTTGGATTATCAGCAACATCCTTTCATGGTCCAGGGTTTTCTACACTTTGTCCAAAATAATGTTTGTTGATTTTGAATACAATTTGTTGCGTGTTAATTTGGTTCACTGTATATGGACCAACACTTCATAATTGTTTTCAAACATTTGGGTCTTGGTAGAAACCACAACCATAGAATTTGCTCATATCCACTAATTTGTTATCAGAAATGTTTAACACACCGTTAGTTTGACTAACGTGAGCAATACTTTCAAATTTTTGATCATTAGTAATGTTTTGTACTAATGGACTAAATTCAGGTAAAGCAGCAAAATATTGTTTTGTTAAGATATCCACAATATCACTACCACTTAAAGTTGGGTTGTCAAAGTAAATTCTGAAAGTTTTATGTTGTTCTGGTGAAGTGTTACGAGCTTGGTTACCCGGATAACTCAACATCTTGTTCATATCAAGACCTAGTAAATCCATGAAGTAGCCGTTGTAGTTCAATTTAACACTTACAGATCTTTCATAAGCTTTGAAACCTGCTCAATAATCTTGTGGTGATAAATAATGAATGTTGTTTGTTGTATTTCCTTCATAGTTAACTCATGGTAGAGGTCTAATCGGAATATCAACATATTTTGATCCATCTTTATCAATACCACATTTGATATCAGAGAATGAATTGTCAGTAAAACCACTATCAATAACTTCTTCTAAGTGTTTTGGGTTCGTCATTGCACCATCGGCGTTTAATGATAAACCATAATTACTCTTATAAGCAGATTCTTGATTGTAGAAATCTCCGTGTGTTGATCAGCTGAATAAATTTGTAAAAGTTGAGCTTAAAACGTTATTTGTACCTTTATTAAATGAAGGGTTAAGAACTGTAATGTTACCCAAGAATGGGTTACCTTTTAATCAGTTACGGAAAACTCCATCGCCCTTGTAAATTTCAGGATTGTAGTATCAATCTCTAAAACTCTTTGAACTATTAATGTTTTCAGGAGCATGAGCCCCTAAACGTACTAAACTAGCAGTCTTTGTATTTGGTCCATCTTGAACGTATGGAATGTTTGGTTTGTATTGTGTTAAAAAGTCCATCAAGTTTGTTTGCATTGAGGCTTTAAAACTTTTTAAACCACCGTGGAATGATGTGTAAGTACCATCCTTATATAAGTTAGGATCATTATCATCCATTGGCACTGCTTCATATTTTTTAGCTTCTGGTGAATCGGCTCAAGCAGAAATTGCGTTCGATAACGAAGTGTAAATTGCACTTGAAGACACACCTTTTTCTGTATAAGACATTAATTCATTCATGTCCATTACATGGTTTTCTTTATTTACTAACGGTACAAATTGACCGTTTTTATCTTTAAAACCAAAATTACGTTTTTTAATGTAGTTTCTTAAGTTATCTACTCAAGACTTATGTTCCACATTCATTGTTTCATTTACAACAGTAATTTTGTGGTTCATGGCCGCTGCTACAGCCGGTCATAAGTTGGCAATTTGTTGATCTTGGAACATGTACGTTAATCAAGTACCTACGTCATTGTAGTCTGGACTTCAAATCATTGAAATCATGTCAGCGTTTTGTTGGTAAAAACCTTGCTGAACTGTACTTGGGCTACGTTGAATCATGTTAAAGCTTAAGTTGGGGTTAATTGCCTTTAATGTTTTATTAAGTTCTTCAAAAAAAGAAACTTCCCCCGGAGTAGGAGAAGCTTTCAAATTGATGTAATCAAGAGTAAGACCCTTATATTCCTTATGTTCTTGCTTATACTGTTTAAAAACTTCTGATACTTGCCGTTCTAAATCATTAATATATTTTTGTTTAGGTGATATAGTGTCGATGGCAAAATTATCATTTGATCTCTCAAATGATTGTGTTCCTTCGTTTTGATTCATAGGTGCTTTAAAATTCATCAAGTATGTACTTGTTGCTTGAGGAGCACGTGAATCACTTGCGATGGCTAATAAGCCTAATAAAGGAGTTGCCACAATAGCAGTAACACCTATACCTATTAAAAACTTTTTAAATCTCATTTTTTATACCTTTACATTATAAGTATATTACATTTTTTTGACCGTTTTGACCGCTGGAGGCCATTATAAAAGGGGATGACAAAAGTTTTATATATAAATATATTTATATATAAATATAGGCGAAATAAAAATTTGAGATTTTTTTATTTTTGGAGAAAATTTATCTTTTTCTAACAAAAAATGCTTTAATTTATGTGTTTATTTTTGGAGTTGCACCAAAATTTCAACTACGACGTTAAACATATGGCAGGGGTAATAGGAATCGAACCCATGTAGACAGTTTTGGAGACTGTCGTTTTACCACTAAACAATACCCCTAAGTATAAGAAAAAGACTCCCAAAATGGAAGCCTTAATTTTAAAATGGCAGGGGTGACAGGACTCGAACCCATAACAGGCGGTTTTGAAGACCGCAGTTCTACCATTGAACTACACCCCTAATAACGTTAATTATTATAAGAGATAGTAGTTAAAATTTCAATAGATTTTTCTTATTTATTTAAACAATTTTGAAATGCGTTAATTAAATCTTCTAAATTTTTGATTTTTAACAACACTTCGTCATCCAATCTGACATTTAATTTTTCTTCTACTTTAAAAATTAAATCCATCATAGCCAATGAATCTAAACCAATATCTTTTAATGTTGCTTGTCTATTGTTAGGATTAATTTTAATGTTGTTTTCTCTCGCCGTTGCAACAATTGCATCTAATACTTTTTGTTCCATTTTGTTTTACCTCTTATTTAGATTGCTTAACATTACTACAAATGTATCATAATATCACTTTACAAAGTCTAAATTAATTAAGTTTGTAAAGCTTTTACTTCAATTTAATTTTATTTTAAGCTGGTCATTATTAAAATTCAATTTGTAAAAAACGTGCAAATTTAGATGGCACTGGTGATCGTTAATTTCTAAAATTTTATTTAGTTGATTTTGCATGTATTTATATAAATTTTGACGAATTAATTCTTCATCAAAAAACAAAGAATTGTTTTGTACTCAATTAGTATAATTAGTAGTATTTTGCGTTAATTCGTATTTATCTAATTTATCAGCAATGTGTTTTAATTGTAAATCTTTAGTAGCAGTTACAACTTTAGGCTGTTCGGTTTTTTTCTTATGGGTTGTAGTGTAATAAAAGTAACTAGCTGTAGCTAAACCTCCGCCTAATCCTAAGGTGGCCAACAGACTAAAAATTAAAGTTTTATATTTCATTATGTCGCTAGGTGTCAATTTATATTTGTGTCAGATAATGTAGTCACAGTAATATTTAAATTTGGATTTTCGGCACTATAAAGATTTTGAGAAAAGTTAAAATCAAATTTATCAATATATCGTTGAGAACCTTTAACCATCGTTACATTAACTGTGCCATATGTTTTTTCTGGAAAGTAAATACCTTGCACTCCAGTACTATTTTGTAATAATTGATGGGTTCGAAAATCGTATACAGTGTGACAGTTTAAACTTAAATAATTATCTTGTTTTGATGTCGTTTTATCACTAGGTAGTAAATTTAGTGTAGTGGTGTACTTCTTTTCAAGAATGTAATACTCTACTATTAGTTGAATTTTATTAAAATAGTTTGCTAAATTTCCTTGGCCAATATTAGACTGATAAATATCGTTTATCGTTTCGTTTAAAGAATACGTTTGCTTAGTCACTCGATTAAAGTAATAATCTGGATAAGAAGTTAAATTAGACTTCTCTCAAGTAAAGTAATCATGTGGTAACCTTTGACCTAGAAACTCTTTATTTTGGTATTGTTTTGAAACATAAAAAGCCGTTAGTTTGTTAATTGGGAAGTAGTTACTAAAAAGTATCTGACTATTTAATTCAATTTTACTAAGGTCATTTAAGAAGCCATCAAAAGTGGTGTCTAATTTAGCAGCTGTAAAAACGTTTGCATCGATACTAAGAAAAGTTTTAAAATGTCATTCTTCTAAAAATAGTAAATTAGCATTTACTGGCGCGTTAGAAAAACTAATATTACAGTGGGCTTTAAAGTGATGTAGGCCTTCATTGGTTACGTTTTCTACTTCTTTTAAAGGAATATTAGAAATATTCCCAATACTAGAATCTACGTCTAAATTCAATAAATAAGGCGGAATATTAAAATCACCATTTAACCAAATATCATAGGTGATTTCCATTGAATTTTTATACGTATTAAATGTAATCTTAGGCGTGTAATTTTGCGCTAGTTGTACATAGATTTTATTGGTAATATAAGGCAAATCATTATCAGGATGAGAATAGTAGTTATTTGCAACGTTATCTTGGTCGTTATTAGCATATTTAGACATGACAAAACCTCCCGTTATTAAGTAACGAGAGGTTTATTTTGTTTTACTTATTTTAATTAGTATGCTCTAGCGAAAATTACTAATTGTTGAGTTGGTTTGCCTGACATGAAGCATTTACCTTCTTTAGCAGTTGTTGACACAATGCATCTAGGTGTTGCTCCTGTAAGTTCTTTCACTTTCTTTTCATCAGCGATTGAACCATCAAAGTACATACGTGCTCATTTTTTGTTTTCTACAACAGCTTTTAATTCTTCAATTGTGTTTACATCTTCGATTGAAGAGTCTAAGTGTTGTTTTGCTTTTGCAAAAATGTTTTGTTTGTAATCAGCAATTAAACCATCAATAGTTGCAGAAACGTTATCTAATGATACTTCTAATTTTTCGTTAGTGTCTCTTCTAACGATCATCATTTTGTTGTTAGCGATATCTTTTGGTCCAATAGCAATTGTTAAAGGAACACCTTCAACTTCAGATTGAGCCATCATGTAACCGAAACCTTTACCTGAATTATCAATTTCTACTCTGTAGTTGTTGTCTAATTCAGCTTTTAATTGGTTTGCAGTTTCTAATACAGCAGGATTTTTGTCTGCAAATAAAGGTAAAATTCTGATTTGAGTTGGAGCGATAGCTGGTGGTAAAACTAAACCTTTATCATCAGAGTGAACCATGATTAAAGCCCCAATAATTCTTGTTGATAAACCGTGTGATGTTGTGTATGGGATTTCTAATTTGTTGTCTTTTGATTGGTAAGTGATACCAAAAGCCTTAGCAAAGTTTTGTCCTAAAAGGTGACTTGTAGCAGATTGTAAAGCTTGACCATCTTGCATCATTGATTCAATTGTGTAAGTGTTGTCAGCCCCTGCAAATCTTTCACCAGGTGTTTTAACACCTTTAATAACAGGAATACATAATTCTTTTTCACAGAAGTCAGCGTATAAGTCTAAGTGTTGTCTTGTGAATTGGTCTGCTTCTTCTCTTGTTTCAAACACACAGTGTGTTTCGTGTCAGTGGAATTCTGAGTTTCTTAAGAATGGACGAGTAGTTTTTTCTGCTCTTAAAACACTTGTTCATTGGTTTAATTTCACTGGTAAATCTTTGTAACTGTTAACGATTGATTTGAAGTATTTACAGAATAAGATTTCACTAGTTGGACGAATTGCTAATGGTTCTTCTAATGTTTTGCTACCAATTTGGTTAATTGTGAATAATTCTGGTGCAAAACCTTCTACGTGGTCTTTTTCTTTTTGGAATTCACTAATTGGAATTAATAAAGGCATGTAAACGTTTTTCACGTTCATTTTTTTGAATTCTTTATCTAAGATGTTTTTAATGTTTTCTCATAATGCTCAACCGTTTGGTTGGAAAATCATAAAACCTTTAACATCAGAGTATTGAATTAATTTTGCTTGGTGCACGATTGAAGTATATCAATCAGCAAAGTTTTCTGATCTAGTTACAATTTTGTCTAGAACAATTTTGTTATTTTCGCTCATATTTTCTTTCCTTACTAAATTATTTGTCTATGTCTAATTTTAGCAATTGATTTAGTTCTACGGCATATTCCATTGGTAATTCTTTACTAAATTCATCTAGGAATCCGGTTACGATTAAACCTTCTGCTTTTTCTTTCGTCAATCCCTTAGACATTAGATAGAACAATTGTTCTTCTGAAATTTTACTAATTGTAGCTTCATGGGCTACAGAAGAAGAATTATTTTGTACTACTTCAGTCGGGAATGTGTCTGAAGTAGATTCTTTATTTAATAATAGTGTGTCGCATTCTACGAATGCTTGTGAATTTGTGGCTGTAGGACCAATTTTAACTAGTCCTCTATAAACGCTGTGACCGTCGTCTCATGAGATACCTTTAGACACGATTTTTGATTTGGTGTTTTTACCAATATGGATCATCTTTGCACCAGAGTCTTGGTGAACTCCAGCTTTAGCGACTGCAACTGAAATACATTCAGCAGCAGAATTATCACCCATTAAGATAGTGGCAGGATATTTCATGTTAATTTTTGAACCAATGTTACCATCAATTCAAGACATTTTTCCGCCCTCTTTACAAACCGCTCTTTTAGTTACTAAATTTAACACATTATCTGATCAGTTTTGAATTGTAGTGTATCTACATGAAGCGTTCTTTTCTACAAACACTTCTACAACTGCAGCGTGTAAATTATTTTCGTCATAAATCGGTGCAGTACAGCCTTCAATATAGTGGACTGAAGAACCTTCATCGACAATGATTAAAGTTCTTTCAAATTGACCTGCATTTTTAGAGTTAATTCTAAAGTATGACTGTAATGGTTTTTCAATATGTGTATTTTTAGGTACATAAATGAAAGTTCCACCAGATCAAACCGCAGTGTTTAATGCAGCATATTTGTTGTCAGTAGCAGGAACTAATTTTCCAAAGTATTTTTGGAAAATTTCTGGGTGTTCTCTTGCTGCGGTATTAGGGTCTGTGAAAATAACGTTTTTTTCTTCTAATTCTTTTAACAATGAATGGTAAACCATTTCAGAGTCGTATTGTGTCGCTACCCCGTTTAAATATTTTGCTTCACTTTCTTGAATTCCTAATTTTTTAAAAGTTTCCTTAATTTTACTTGGTACTTTTTCCCAGTTATTTTCCATCTTGTTAGATGGTCTAACGTAGTAAGTGTAATCTTGGAAATCAATGAAGTTTAAATCCGGTCCTCAAGTTGAGGGGTTCTTTTTATCTAAAAAGATGTTGTAAGCTTTGACTCTTGAGTTTAATAGTCATTCATCTTCTTGTTTAATTTTGGAAATGTTTCTAACGATTTCTTCGTTTAACCCTTTGTCAAACTTAATGACGTTAATGTCACCATCGTTAAAACCATAACCGTATTCTTCTTTACTTAGTTGCTTGTCCATTAGCTAGCACTTCTTGAATGCAAGTCTTAATTGCATTCACTCCAATCTGTGAACATTTAATTCTGTTTGACTGATTGTTAATGTTGTAGAAGGCGATTAATTCATCTAATAACTCTTCGTTGTAAGGTTGACCTAATGTCATACTTACATAGTTGTCAATAATTTCCATTGCTTGTGCAGGAGTTTTGCCTACTAATCAGTTGCACATAATATCTGTTGAAGCGGTTGAAACAGCACAACCTAAACCGCTAAAGTACACTTCAGTGATAACATCATTTTCAATATTAACGTATGCAGTAATGTCATCAATACAAGTTGATGATTTGTTTTGGTAATGGTGTAAACATGCGTGTTCTGAGTTTACATCAATTCTTTTTGATGGTGTATCGTAATGATCCATAATGATTGATCTTAATAACATTGGATCTTTAGAATAACTCATATAATTCGTCCCCTTTAGTAAAGTTATTTAAAACATCAAATAATTTATCGACATCTTCTTTAGTGTTGTAGATGTATAAAGAACATCTTACTAACGCTTTAGTGTCAATTAAGTTACAGTATAACTTGGCACAAGATAAACCACTTCTAACGATGATTTTTCTTCTACCTAAGTAACTTGCTAAATCTTGACAGAACACACCTTCGTAATTAAAGGCAATTGTCGGTGAATCGTTACCTTCGTTGTAAATAATGATGTTCTTAATTTGTGATAATTTTTCTCTAGCATATCTTGCTAGTTCCACTTCGTGTTCGTGGATTGCTTCGTAACCCAATTCTTGTAAGAATTCGATAGCTTTCTTTCAGCCTAAAATACCAGCAACGTTTTGTGTACCACCTTCGTATTTCATAACTCCTTCTAATAATTCATAAGACTGAGTTTCAATACTGAAGTTCATCCCGCCACCATATCTTAACGGTTTCACTTTGGGTTGTAAAGATTTTTTAATGTAAGCTGCTCCTACACCAGTTGGTCCAAACATTTTGTGTGCAGAACATGCCATAAAGTCAAAGCCTGACTTTTCAATGTTAATTTCTCTGTGTTGAATACTTTGTGTCGCATCAACTACCACCATAATTTCTGGATTGTATTCTTTAACGATTTTGGTAATAGCCGTTTCGTCTAATGAGTTACCAGTTAAGTTGTAACCAGAAGCAAAAGCTACCACTTTAGTTTTTGGTGTTAATACGTTTAGATAGTCTTCAGGTGTTACCATTCTAAATTTTTCACCAGCATATTTAATTTTTAAGTTTTTAATTTCTGCAATGTGCATTCACGGCAAAATGTTAGAAGCGTGTTCGCCATAAGTTAAGACGATTTCGTCACCTTCTTCTAATAAATCCATAATTCCATTAGCAATTAAATTTAAAGCTTCAGTTGCCCCAGAGTTAAACACAATTTCATCTGGTTGACAATGTACTAATTGAGCTAATGCGGCTCTTGTACTTTCCACCATATCATGGACTTGGTGTGTAATTTTTGAATCAGTATTATGTGGATTAGTTGATCAACTAGTGTAGTAATTTACAATTTCATCAATCATCATTTGTGGCTTTAAAGAAGTTGCACCACTATCCATGTATACGTATTCTGGATTGTTTTGGAATCAAGGAAAACGGTTTTTAATATTAAGCATTGTCCGCCTCCAATATTTCGTTAATTTGTTTTTTGTAAACAGCTTGTTCTTCTTCGGAAAGATCTACTAAAGCTTGGTTAATTAAACCACTCACAATCATCTTTTGAGCTTCCACTTCTGGAATACCTTTTGATTGTAAGTAGAATAGTTCTTCATTATTTAAAGCGCCAATATTTAAAGCGTGTTTAGCCATAATGTCTTCAGTATTAATTACTAAGACTGGTTCACCTAAAATTTTGGCTTTCTTAGACATAATCACTCCACAAATATCTTGGTCCACTCTATTGTTTTTTGTCATAGAGTCTACAGTAGAAGTGATTCTTACGTGCGTTTCTGATTTTTGCACACCCAAAACTACCACTTTAGCAAAGAATTTAGCTAAGTCTACGTTTGAGTATGAGTTAACATTAATTTCTACTTTGGCACTTTGGTTCGCTAAGACCAAAACATAAGTAGTTGCGGTTGCGTTAGTATCTAAACGAAAATTTAAATCTACGCTTGTATCTTCATTAGCGATTACTAAAAAATTTCTGCTGATATTGTCATTGGCAGCAACAGAGAATTTGTATTCTCTATCTTGCGTGATGTATAAAAAATCTTTATTTTCCACTGCAAGCGTACCCTGAAAGAGTGCCTTTTAAGAAGTCATCATCAGATTTATCTTTAGCAATGTCTCAACCCTTTTTCTTAGCGTATTCTAAGTAGCCGATTGAGTTAATTTCGTCAGCAAGTTCAGCCCCACCAACTTCTTTGATCGTACCGTTAATTAACACAATTACTTTGTCCGGCACTAATTCAGATAATAATTTATCGTTATGAGAGATATATAGAATTGCTTTACCGTTCTTTTTTTCTTCGA
Organism: Ureaplasma ceti; assembly: GCF_040369755.1. Lineage (NCBI taxonomy): Bacteria > Bacillati > Mycoplasmatota > Mycoplasmoidales > Mycoplasmoidaceae > Ureaplasma > Ureaplasma ceti. The sequence continues at coordinate 157,880 of NZ_BAABQM010000002.1, forward strand.
TTAAAGCGTCAGCAATTACGTTCACAGCATCCACATCTAAACCAGAGTCAATTTCGTCAAGCAAAATAAAGTCAGGGTTCAATACTTGCATTTGCAAGATTTCGCTCTTCTTTCTTTCTCCACCAGAGAAGTTTTCATTAATTGAACGTTTTAATAATTCTTCGCTCATGTTCAATTTATTCATTCTCTTATTAAGTTCTTTATAAAGCTTTAGGACACTGACTTTTTCGTCATTCTTTTGAATTTCAGTTCTAATTAATTCCAGCATGTTCACACCGGGAATATCGATTGGGTATTGGTTAGATAAATAAACACCGTAGTTAGCGATTTTATCGGTTGTTCATTCATTAGTGTTGTGTTCATCAAAGTAGATATGACCACCAGTAATTTTAGTTGAATAGTGGTGCATAATTGTTTTTAATAAAGTTGATTTTCCGTGACCGTTTGGACCTAAGATTAAAACGGTTTCTCCTTTATTAATAGTTAAATTTAAATCGTGTAAAATAAGTCTATTTTCGATTTCAACGTTCAGTTGTTTAATTTCTAATTTTTTCAAAATTTGTCCTCTTTCGCCATGCGTTATTTATGAACAATTACATGTTATATATTGTAATTTAGTATAATATTAAATATTATAAATTCTAAATAATATACTATATATTAATATAGAAGACACTTAAAATTTCTTATTAAGAGTAAGGATGTAATAAATTGAAAAGTAAACACAAAAAAATCCTATGAACCACATTCGGTATTAGTGCCATCGCTGCCATCGCAATCGGTTTAGGGGCTGGATTATCACACAGAAATGCCCAAAATAACGCACAACAAACAAGCAATCCCACAATCCAAAGCAACGGACAATTCACTAACATGTATAGTGACAATTTGAGTCCAATGATTGCTTCTATTTTGACATCTAAAAGTGGAAGAGAATCTACGCTACAAACTGCTACTAACAATATCCTCTCTTCATGATTCAAAAATATTAACAACTCATCTTTACAAGCAGATTATGTCCAATGACACCAAGATGCACAAAAGAGTTACAACAACCAATACAAAGAATATAAAGATAAAAAAGGTTCTAACTGACAAGAATTATTCCAACGTGAAGTTCTAGATCCAGTTGGTGGAACAGAACAAGCTTATATTCAAAACCAAATTGACCAAAATTTAAAGTCAACTTTTATCTCTGCTGTTTTTAACAAAAACTATGAAGGTATTCAAACTACCACTGATGGTAAAACAACGGTTTTACCGATTTCACAAGGTTCTTCAAAAATTGTTAATGAAGCGAAAAACATTAACGGATTACATGGAGCTGGAACAGACAACGCTTTTACATTTAGTGCTGAAACTGTCCCTGCTAACTCAGTCCAATCCGTAGACTATGGTTATGCTGATTTTACAAACTTCTTAATGAACCAATGAGTAAAGCAAACTTTACCATTGCCAGTTATCATGTCATTATGAAAAAATGGCGACAAACCACAAGACTCTGGTCTATTCAACCAAGCCTTCTTTAAATCAGCTGTTGGTACTAGTGGTTCTTACAAGTTCCAATACTTCACTCCATCATCAGCTGATGCTCAAGTTTTAACAACTACTGATAAATTCAAACAATTAATCCAAGGTATTAACGAAGGTCAATACGTTAATGCTACAACCGGAGCTATTACTTTACCAAACAACGATACTGAAGATAGTTCAACAATTATGACTATTCAAGCATCTAGTTTATTTAACGGTACCATTGCTACTCCATTTAGTGCTGCTGCTTTATACAAATTCAACAACACTGTCTTTGGTACAGTAGATGCTAATATGCCAACTGCAAGTTCAATCGATACTTCATCAATTATGAAAAACTTCTTGGTGTACAGCAAAAATGGTGAAGCTCCTAGTTCAGATAAAGCAAATTCAAGTCCAGCAACAGCTCATGCAACTTCAGCCGTCGCTTTAAGAAATAACTTTGCTGCTCAACCAAATGCACAAAAAGGTGTTTTCTATTTCCCTTACCAAACAACATTCGTTAACCAAGAACAAGGTTCACAAACACAATCAGTCTTTACTGGCATTTATAAAGATGCTGTCGGAATTAAAGACACAGTTAACATTACTGGCGCTGTAACAAAACAAGATAGTTCTGATCCAACTAAATCAACTTCGGCTAATTTAAATGACTTCATCTTAACTAGAGACCAATTTGGTGTTCACTTAATCAGCATTGATAGATTGTCACAAATTCAAGCTGCTGTAGCCAAAATTTCTGGCACAACTCCAGCTGATGAATATAAAAAATTCGAAGCTGCATGTACTGAAATTAGAAACACATTCATGTGAAGAGCTGCAACCGATATTGCTAACGGAACAAATAACTACAAGTTACAAGATTCATTAAAAGAATTCTTAACTAATAACTTCAACGAGTTAATTATTAAATACGCCCAAAAAGCTTTAAACTCTCAAGACGCTTACAACTTATTTGGTGCTAACGTAATGTCTGGTAACAAACCATCAAGCTCTGAATCTACTAACAAATTAGGTACATTTGGAACAGATTTAAAAGAATACCAAAACATTTTAAATTCAATCCAAGCAAGTACTGATTTAGGTAAATTGATGTTATCTTCAATCTACTTAGATGATTCTGAAAAAGCTTTAACATTTGTAAACAATGTAAGACAACAGCTATACGCAAACCAATCTTCATATTCAAGTCCAAACCCTTCAGATTGAAAGGATTATGGTTTAGCTGGTGTACTTCCATATACAAGAAACTCTAAAACTGGTAACTTCGATTCATTAACAGCTTTAGTTAACGCTTTTGTTGGCAACTTTACACCAAAAGCTGCTAGTAAAGCTCCGGTCGCTGCTAGAAACGCAAGCAACGCTAATCCAAACCAATTAACTGCTGGCAACGATAAAGAATTAGTTCAAGCTCCAAAGACCACTGAAGATTTAGTCACTAACGCAAAAGTAAACTTTGAAAATGATGTAGTTAACTACATCAATAACAACACTTTCACACAAATTACTACAACTTCAAACGGTAACTTTACTTTAGTAGGTTCACCAACTTACTTAATCACAAATAACGTTTATGTAAACAATGCTATCCAAGCTAATAATGGTGCCAACCAATTAGCTCCAATTGTTCAAAACTTATACATGCAACGTTACTTGATTGCTCAAAATAAAATTGGTACTAACCAAACAGTGATTCAAGGTTCAAGCAAAGGTAGCGAAAGTAATTTAATTAGCTTAGCAGCTGCAGATACTAGTGCAACTTCAAGTTCATCAACAAGTTCAAGTCAATCAAGTGCTGCTAAAGGCTACTTCTATGACTTCAGTACTAACAGTATTTGACAAAGTGCTAACGCTTCAAGTGAAGTTAATACAGCAGGTTCAAACGCATGAATCAGAAGCAAAATGCAAGAAGCTATTGATTCAAACTACATGATTAATAACTTCACAAGTTTAACTAATTTATACGACCAAGGTGACTGAACAAGCTTAGAAAGTACAAAAGGTTCAGCCGATGCAAACGGTATCTGAAAAATTGCAAGACAAGTGTGATTGAAATCATGACAATCTTCGCAATACATGTACAAGAACAGTAACGGTACCACTTTCTATGCTTATGAAAACCCAACAGCTGCAAGTAATTACCAAAAATTCTTAATCACCGTTGAATACTTGTTAGATTACAACGCAAGCACTAACACATTCTCATTCAAGAATTTAATTAATTACTTAAACAAAGTTACAGCTAATAACAACAGAGCAATGGTTGCTTGAATGAATATGTCATCTACTAAAGGCGACCCATCATTCGGTTTATTAAGCACTTATAAATCAGCTGAAAACACAACTAGCGTACAAAAACAAGTCCAAACTGACGCTACTTTCAAATCATTACCAATTTACTTATCAAAAGTGTCTCCATACTCTTGATATAGTGCACCAAACTACTTCACATCAAATGCAGCTACTTCAAGCAATCAAGGTAACATTGCTGCACAATACAAAAAAGATGTAAGTTATACAACTGACAGCAACTACTGATATTCAGCACCAATGACTGCATCTGAAAAAGATACTACTAACACTGGCTTTGTTGGTTTCCAAGCAAATAACGGTAGCGAATTTGGTTTAAATAACTTAATTACTAATAGTGCTTTTGATAACAGTACTTACGCTACTCCTTCATTTGTTTCAGACAAACAAACAGGTGCAGAAAACTACAACTACTTAGGTACGCTTTACCAATATGGTTCAAGAGCCGACTTAATTAAAGCAGTAGAAAACATTTCCACTCCAAACGGTTTAATGAACCTTTATGATTCTGTTTTAAGAAACTCTGATTTACCTGTTTCTCAAACAAGTAAAGAAAAAATGGAAAGCTTAAACAACGCTATTTACAAAACATCATCAGATAAAGTAGCCGCTTTAAGCAAAGAAATCGTTTCAATTATTCAAGATACTAAACAAGTACCAGATTCAGCTTTCAGTAAGATGAACGGTATGCCTTTATGAAACAACAATAACGGTACAACTTCAACTAAGTTTGCCGCTTCTTCAAGTAAAGATAGTGCCATGGTTTACGAATACGTTGTTACTTTATTCAACAGCAACGATGTTAAAGCTTTAATGACTAATGGTAAACTAAACACTACATCAACAGGTTTCTTAGGACTAAACCCACAAACATTCTTCAACGCAATTGCTTTATTAGCAACAAGCAACTACCAATTACAAAACGATGCAATGAATAACATGGTTAACGTTATTGGTAAGATGAAAGTCTATGATCAAAGATTAGCCAACTCATTAAACTCTAGTTGAATTGCTAACTACGAAGAATGACAAAAATTAAAAAATAACTAATATTATCAATCTCTATCCCTAAAGGGTTAGAGATTTTTTCTTGTTAACGTGTGATTTTTTGACAGTTTTATTTGTGTGTTACACACAAAAATACAACTACTTTTAAAAAACCTAAATATTTTGTACAAAAAATAATAAAGGGGCTTATTTGTTCTCATATAATGGAATTGTTGTTGTGTAAAGAATATGACGAGATTCTTTGCAGAACACGATTAAAAAGGGCTTATTTTCTGCAAAAAATAAGTATAGGTATATTGATCTATGTTAAAAAAACGTAATAAAAAAATTTTATGGTCTCTTATTGGGGCTGGAGCCGTTGCTTTAACTGTAGTTCCGCTATCTGTCGGTTTAGCTTCTTGTTCTTCATCAGGACAAACAGCAACTACAACTGAAGCACAAAAAGACGTATCTAAATTCTTGACAACTCAAGCATTTAACGGCTTCTTAAATAATAACCATGGTAGATTTGCTGGTAACTTCAGCAACTTTACTAATGTAAAATCAGATAATACAGGTTTAGAAGGTATTACTGGTGCTTTTACAAACAAAGACTTAGAAAAGCATTTAGCGCACCCTCTAACTGAAACAATCGATCCAAATAAAGATAACTATGGTTCTTACCATGCTTACTTATATTTAAAAAATGAAATTAAACAAATGGGTTACCAAGACAATAACCCTGAAGGTTTAGTCAAATACCCAGCACAAGGAACTGTTACTGAAGTAGCGGGCCAAAACGGTAAAATGACTAAAACTTATACAGCTGCTCAAGGTACACTAGAAAATAAAGAACATGGTGTAACAATGAGAGCTGAAGATTCAAAAGACTTAAAACCAATGCTAAAAAAAGATGGTTTTATTACTCAAGGTTTCTTATGAAACGGTTCTGATAACGCCAATGGTATTGCTGGCACAACTTACAACAACGTTGGTAACAACTTAGTTGTAACAATTAACCCAACTATGGCAAAAGCAGACAACGCAACAATTAAAGATGTCTTTATTATTTCTCACTATGACTCAACCGCATACGCTGAAAGTAAAGATGGCACAAGACACTATGGTGACATTATTAAAGGCCACCAAAGTTGAGGTGCAACTGATAACGGTACTGGGGTTTCAGTTAACTTAGCATTATTAAAATACTACTCACAACCAGAAAACCGTAACAGTTTAGGTGTAAGATTACACATTATGTTCTCTGACGCGGAAGAAGAAGGAGTAATGGGAACTTATGCTTTCGTTACTTCATTTGTTAAATCAAACAAGACTACAGAAGGCGTTGAACAAAACGAATTACTAAAGAATACTTTATCTGTCATTAACATGGATACAGTAGCTGGTGGTGACCACACATACATTCACGCTCGTGGTGGTACTGCTCACAAAAAAATGACTTTAGTAAGAGACCAAATTGAAGCTGTCTCTCAAAGAAGAGCTAAAGAATTAAACGACCCTACTCAAGCATTAGAAATCCACCCTGCTTTAAGTAGAGCCGAATCTCAAGATGATTCATTCTTAGAAGCTGGAGAAACTGGTGACTGATCAGACCATGAACCATTCTACGAACAAGGTGTAGCAACAGCTTACTTTGAATCAACTAACTTCGATATTTGAAGTAAAAACCACATGTACGATGGTTACTCACAAGTAAAAAACCCAGCGGCATGAATCTTAAAAAACGGTGAACACGTTGATTTAAAACAAACAAAAATTAACGGTGGTGTTCTTTCAAAATACGACTGACCAGCAGGTCATGACAAAAAATCTGACTGATTATTAACTGGAGACATTTGACACAGCGACTTAGACACTCCAGAATTTATGATCAAAACTTTTGGAAACAGAATCTTCTTACAAATGGATACTGTCTTCCACTCTTTAGAAGCATACTTAAGAACAATTTACGATTTTAATCCAGACAACCAAACATTCACATACATGAACCAATAATTGTACTCCTCATCATATTCACGCATCTCTCCTCAAACAATTATCAAGTTCATAAAAAAAGTAGCATCCCTCAATGCTACTTTTTTTCTTTACCAACTAAATTTTGTAAGGGTACATACCTTCAATATAAGTGTGTTCTACAACATTTTGACCAGTTAATAACACTCTAAATAACTTATCTGGTGTAAATGGATTAGAAATTGTAATGGCTTCACTTGTGGTGAAGGCCATCATAGTATAGAAGTGATCAGAGTTAGGTGGCATACTACCTAAAAATTGACTGTATTCTGCTCACTTGTTTGGATTTTGAATCTCTGCACCAATTAAACTGTTGACCCCTTGGTTTAAAACGGTTTTTAGTTCTAAACTAGCATTTTCTTTTAACCCATGAGGAAAATCAGTGACTGGAATATTTGCCACACTTCAATGAACAAACGGTTTAGCACCAGCAGAAATTGCGTCATAGTCAATAAAAATTAAATGAACAAAATGACTATTAACGTTTTCTACTTCTCAATCTAATTGAAAACTAGTTTGAGGTAAGCCATTCACTAAATACGCTTCACTTGCAAATTTGCCAAAGTTTAAATCAATTAATTGATTTTGAAAACTAGGACTAGATAATTTCATTATTTACCTGCTTTTAAAATATTGTACGCTAAGTCTTGGTTAATAACTTCGTCATCTAACTTCACATTTTTAAAGTTTAAACCAATTCCTACTTGGTATTTAGGGATGACATGAAGGTGGAAGTGGTTTACTACTTGACCAGCAATTTCTCCTTCATTTGATAAGTAATTTACACCTTGAGCTTTCAATTCTGAAGTTTTCATTTTTTGAGCAACTTCAGCCGCTAATGAACTCACTGCTTGCAATGAGTTTGCGTCAGCGCTTGAGAAGTTATCAAAGTGTGCTTTAGGGATAACTAATGTGTGACCTAAAGTGTTTGGATTGATGTCTAAAAAGGCAATCGCTCCTTCATTTTCACCAACAACTTTCGCAGGAATTTCGCCCGCTACAATTTTACAAAAAATACAATTTTCCATATTAACTCCTTGATAAAGTTAATTATATTAGTTTATGAATAATTAGTAAACAAACTACGAAAAAAACTAGGTCTCACTCTATGAGAACCTAGTTTATTTATTTTAAAAAGCTAATGTACGAGTCGTTTGTTGTTCTTTAAAACTAGACTGAATCTTTTCAATAATTTGTGCAGTTTTATTTCTGTCAGCAAACACCATTTGTAAACGAGAGATTTTGCCCATGCTAGCTAAGAGCATATCACCCTTACCACAAAGGTAGTAAGCTGTTACTTTATCTAACACTAATTGAGACTCTTCAATTGATTCCAATTTCATTGCGATGATGTTATTCATCTTCTTGTTAAATTGAACCACTTCTTCAGTCACATTCGCACTAGTCATAATAACAATGAAACCACATTTAGCAGCGTTATCTAAGATACGGTTTAAATCAGTTACAGCGTCTGGATATTGGTTTAATAATGAACTTACTTCATTAATTACCACAAAGACGTTGGGCATCATTTCTGTATCCGTTACTTTTAAATTGTATTCGTAGATATTGTCTACACCCATTTCTTGGAACTTCGACAATCTTTCGTCGATTTCACTAGTGGCTACAATCGTTAATACATCTTCAGCCGAATCTTCGTCAGTAGCTGCTTCCATAATTAAGTGTGGTAAATTGTATAAAGATTTTAATGATTTACCAGTAGTGTCAATTAAATAACCTTGTAATTCGGTTGGGCTGTTTAAGAAACACATTGAAGTGATCATTGATGAAATTAACATCATCCGTCCAGAACCAATGCCACCGTAAACAATGGTATTAGGTTCATATAACGCATTGATTCAGAAATCACTTCTATCGACTTCTTTACCAATAGCCATAGAAATCGGATGTTCTTGACCAATTGACATAATTAATTCTTCTAAACTTAATTTTGAACCATCAGCTAATTTTAGAATGAAAGTACCAATATTACTTTCACCGTTTCAACGAATTTCAAATCTATCTTTAAATTCTTCATCGTTGTTTAAGTGTGTGAAGATTTCGTTTTGTGTTTCTTCTAGTAAGATTTTTGTAAAGATGACTCTTAATTCTGCTGTTTGGAATAAAATCCGTTTTTTAATAACGCCGTCTTCTTTAACGTTTAGTTCTTGTAAGACTGCTTTTACTTTTTTCTCAAAACGGGTTAGTTCTTGACAGTGACCATCATATGGATCGTAGTCAGATATAATGTCGTCACCTAGAACAGGATAATCAAATTTAGGTAATTCTTTTAACTTTTGTTGATACTGGTTGATTAAAGCATACTTCGGATTATGGAAGTATTCAGCCTGTCTCATTTCTAAGAGTTCATGTTCTTTTAGTGGGACATTATCAACAATATTATCTAAATAGTTAGCATTATGTTCTAAATTAGATGTCACTGATCAATCATTGTTTGAACTATCAACTTCTAATAATTCATCATTATCGTTGTCGATTGCTTCAGGACTGATGTCTTGCAGGTTCTTCTCAGTTGTCAATTCGTTAAACTTCTTGTGAATTGAACTTGAGAATTTCATTTCACTAATATCGTATTTTTGAATTTCTTCAGATTCTTGTTTTTCTGTATAACCACCAAGAATTTGAATAATTTTCTTTCTTAATGGAGTCATTACTTTATTTTTACGTTTTTGTGCAAAAACTAAATAAGTAATTACACTAGCAATAATACCTAAACCAAGCAACACTAAAATTGCTGATGAAGTATAGATAAATGAAGATACACAGAAAATCCCGAATAAGCCACCATATTCAAAGTGACTTGGTGAAATTTCGTATGCATAAGTGATGTTCACTGTTTTGTTATCAATTAATACTTGTTGTCCATAATGAACCAAATCATGGTCTCATAAGTTTAAGTATCAAGAAGTGATATAAGCCCGATTTTGTAGAGTTCAACTTAACTTATCATCATTTAAGATATAGAACTTTTCGTATGCATCTAACTTATTTAGACCCATAACATAATTACCTACACCAGACATAATAATGCTTAGAGATAATGTAATGGCTAAATAAATCAGTCACTTCCGTTTACTAAAGACTTTTCTATAGTATTTAGGGAATCATAATAAGAATAAAGCAATTAGTAAAATTGCATAAACAAAATATCTTGCTCATCCGAATAAGAACCCAAAGATTGTCGAGTCAATGAAAGAGCCTAAGTAAGGTACTCTAATGATTGATAACAGCAGCAACGTGATCGCTAGACCTTGCAGAATACCCAATGAAACATCTTTAAATAATTTCTTATTAAATTTAGGTTTAAACGCTTTTTGTTTCGTTTCTAAATTAAAGTCATCATCAAATTCATCTGCAGTTGGTGTTTCCACTTCTGTTTCAGGTTTAACAGTGTCTTGTTCTAATGAAGTTTTTGGTTCTTCATCTTGTACAGCTGGCAGCTCAAGTTCTTCTTGAGGTACATCAGTTTGTTTTGGTTTTTTAAACCATGAGCCAAACTTCTTTTTAGATTTTTCTTTTTTTGGTGAATCATTTTCTAAAAAATCATCAAAATCAAAATCCACGTTAGTTGGCACGGTAGTTGAATCGAAAACGTTTCCGTTCAACTGTTTACTTCTTTCTAATTGATTAGTATCAACAGAATCAGTTTCGTAAAGATCTCTATTATCAGGGGTCATGATTTTTACTCACTATTCTGTTACTTCAATAATTGAAGGTAACACTAACGGACGTTTATTAAATTTCTTTTCAAATAATTTTGTAAAGCTCTTCTTTAATAAAAGTTTAGTTTCTTTTGTGTCAATTTTCTTCTTATTATTGTCGTACACAATGTAGTTCACTAAATTTTCTTTGAAAGTATCTACGATTTCTTGGAAATCTTCTTGTGTTCTTTCGTCTTTAGTAACTACACCGAAATCTTTAATAGACATTGTTTTTACAAATTTTTGTTTATTCTTATCTAAAACAAAAGTTAACAAGATAATACCAGAATCACCCATTTGTTCTCTTTCGTGTAAGATTGAAGAACCAACATCCATTACACCAGCACTACCAATGTATTTTTCAGATAATTTAATGTTAATTTTTTTGTTAATTAATTGACCATTAACGAATTGAACACCTTCACCATTATCTAAGTAAATAACTTGTTCTTTTTTAATTCATGTTTCAGTCATTAATTGTTCGTATTTAACAACTGATTTATATAAACCTTCAATCGGTAAGATATATTTCGGTTGTAATAAACCTACTAAACTCTTGTGGTCTTCGTTAGAAGCTGACATCGGTAAAATAGTTCTTGGCAAAATAAATGAATCAATATCTAATCTACTTAATGAGTCCATTAATCTAGCACCATGACCTTCGTAACCAGGTACTAATTGTGTTCCTAAAACAAATGTATCTGTTTGTTTTAGTTGCAACATATTAACTTCACCTTCTACGATTGAAGCTAATTTTTTAAATAAGTTATCTTGTGTGCTTACGCATACTACAATAGCGTTTTCTGAATTGTTAATTTCAGAAATTGGTAAGCAGTTTAAACCTTTAGTGTTAATCAACTTATTTTTAACAATACCACTAAAAGCATTCATGAAAGTGTTACCGTAAATGCTGAATGGACGTCCTAATTGTTTAGCAATTTGCGCTAAGTTTAAGATTGTGTAAGCATCTCTATCGTTAACAGCTACGATAACTCTACCTTTAGCACTTTTAACTACAGATTCATAAAAGTTTACGTTTTTATGATTAGGCGCTGTGTAGCCTTTTCAGTTACCTACATTCCCTAATGAAGGAAGTAGTAATAGCGTATTTTTTTGTGTAATTGTGCTTAAATGAGGAGTTTGTGAGTAAAAGGCTTTAGTCTTATCGTGGTTGATCATAAATTCATCTGTAAACACGATAGAACCGTCTTCCGTTTTAATTACTCATCCTAATGAATCGGTAATTGAATTCGTTACTTTAAATGGTGTTACAACACTTTTGCCAATTTTGATATCTTTCATCGCTTCTACGACTTTAAATTTAGGGTTTGGTAATTTTAAACCTTTTAATTTCTTTTCGTAGTAAGTTTCAATAATAATTTTGGCAATTGCGTTACAGTATACTGGAGTATTAGGATTGATTTGCTTTAGTAAGTATGGTAATCCAGCATAGTCATTAAAGAACGGTGAACCAATAAAAATCCCTCTAATTTTTGATGAGATTTTTGATAAATATGCGAAGTCAGGTGTAATCATCGATACACCTAACTGACCATTAATGGGAACTTTAACGCCGCAGTCAAAAATATATACATCTTCATCCACTTGAACGATGTAACAATTTTTTCCGCGTTCGTCTTGCCCACCTAATGGTAAAACTTGAATTTTAGCCATTATATTCCTTTCAATGGGTTATTTCTATAAAATGTTAAGTTAAAGAAAATCTTCTCGTAATTAAAAGATTAATATTTTAATTATATTAGAAATATCACTAATAAATTTAGGAAATTAACTATAATAATACGATTTTGAAAAAATAAATTTTTTTGTAGACAAAATCGCAAAAAAACTTTTATTTTCTTGTGTTTTACCCCTATAATTTACACCGTATATATTTCAATTTTTTAATAAATGGTGAACGACAATTACAAATCATAACATTAGTTCAGAAACTAATTTATCTAACCTGAATGATAAATTGGCGTGAAATAATGCTAAAGACAACCATGAAGTAAAAAATCACTGTGAAAAAAATAAAAACAATAATTTCGATAAAAGTATTTGAAAAAAATTAAATCACAGATTCCAACACTTGCCAGTTGCTTTAACTGGTTTAGCGTTAGGTTTATGTGGTATTGCATCTGCATTAGATACAATTTTCAAAAAGTTTTATCATCCGAACTGTTGATGAATCTCTATCGGATTTATCGCCGTCGCTTCGTTCTTATTACTTTTAGCGACTATTAGAAACTTTAGTCACAAAAAAGTAGTACTCTTTGAAGCGAAAGAACCATTATTATCTTCATTCTTACCAACATACGCAATGACTTTAATGTGTATTGCCGGATTTATCGCTGGTTGAGAAAAAGGTAATTACTTTGGTAAGGTTCCACCTTGCCAAGTTATTGGGGCAATTTTAATGTGCCTTTCAGTAGTTATTCAAATCGTATGTATCGTTGCGTTTGTAAAAAACGTTTTACTAAAACACAACTGAGATAAAGACAGCATGTACGGTTCATGATTAGTTCCTACTGTAGGTCCAGCTACTGCTGCAACTTTTACTGGACGTTTCAACGAAAACATTTTACCGGTTTGATTCTTCCAAATTATTTGATTCTTTGCTTTTGCTAACTACGTTGTTTTATTCGTAGTAGTAACTTACTCATTATTGTTTAAGAAAAAAGCTGATATTCATAAATTCCCAAGTATCGCAGTTTACTTTGCTCCTGCTAACTTAGTGTTAGCTGGGTTCTTACAAACATTTGCTATTCCATCTGTGGAACCATACTACATCCACACACCTGAAGTACAAGCGTTTATCGGCCACAACTGAGATTTCATTAACATCGCAATCATTTTCATGGCTTGCATGGCATTTACTTACAATATCTTGTTGTGATTCTTTATCGTTAAAATCTTCAATAGCACAAAATTTGCGTACATCTTCGCTTCTGTAACATTCCCATTAGCAATCGGTGCTTCAGCAATGCTTTACATTTATGGATATCTAGGATTATACATGCATGTGACTCATGACCACAGTCATATCATCACAATGCTTGAACAATTCTTTAGATATATTGGTTATATTTTCACAGTTGTTGCTACATGCATTATCCTTTATGTTGCAACAAGATTTATTATTAACATCATGAAGTCTTTAGTAACAAACATGAATGACGACAAACACCACTGTGTTTATACAGCGGCGCAAACTGCAGAATCTAACACTGCATGTCCTTCAAAAGTAGTTTCTGAAGAACAAAAATAATATAAATATTTCACAAATTACAGAATAAGTAAGGCTGAGCCTTACTTATTTTTTTATATTTAAGTTCTTGTTTGTTTAAAATAGAAGAATAATTATTAATATACGGAGGCCACAAATATGGTGAAATTATATGATTCAAAAACAAATAATTTAATAGAACTAAACGAAGAAGAAATCTCAATTTATAATTGTGGACCCACAGTTTATAATCACATTCATATCGGAAACGCAAGACCATTAATTACATTTGACGTCTTAAACAGATTGTTATTAAAATTAGGTAAAAAAGTCACTTATGTTTTAAACATTACTGACATTGACGACAAAATTATTAACGAAGCTTTAAAACAAAATATGGCTGAGTTAGATTTATCAAACCACTATACAGAAGAATATTTAAAGATCAAAGCTGCTTTAAATACCTTACCAATGACTAACCCTAAAGTGAGTGAAAACATTGCGGGTATTATTGAATACATCGCTCAATTAGTGGATAACGGCTCAGCTTATGTGGTTGATGGTGACGTTTACTTTGACACTACTAAAAACCCAAATTATGGTAGTATCTCAAAAAGAAAACCGGATGAATTGCTAGAAGGTGCCAGAGTTGAAAAAGACTTAAAGAAAAGACACCCAAACGATTTTGTGTTGTGAAAAAAGACTGACAAGGGTATCCAATGAGATACTGAATGATGTCGTGGTAGACCAGGTTGACACACAGAATGTGCTTATTTAATTCATAAACTAATTGGTAACCAAGCAACAATTCACGGTGGGGGCATGGATTTAAAATTCCCACACCACGAAAACGAAAATGCACAAAACGAAGCTTTATACGGTTGCTCATTAGCCAAAGTCTGAATGCATGTTGGGATGATTAACATCAATAACGAAAAGATGTCTAAATCATTAAACAACTTCATTTTAGTTAAAGACATCTTACAAGAATACACATACCAAGCTTTAAGATGATTCTTCTACCAAGCCAACTTCTCTAATCCATTAAACTACTCAAAAGAAGTGATGGATTCAATGGAAAGTGAAGTGAATAAGTTTAAAACTTCACTAAACCAAGCTAGAAACTTCATGTTAATCAACGGAATTGATTACAGCATTAACCCAGAAACAATTAATCCCGAAATTATCAACTTCTTATCAGATAACTTAAACGTTAATAATGCAATTACAGTTATTTACGACATTAACAAACGTTTAAACATTGCTATTAGAAATAAACAAGCTGAAGAAGTAAAAAATCTTTACTTTGAATTACTAAACGGTTTAGATCTTTTAGGTATTAATTTCCCTAACTTACATACAGCAGAAGTTAACGAATTAGTTTTAGCTTGAAACACAGAAATGAAAGCTAAAAATTACAGTAAGTCTGATGAAATCAGACAAGAATTAATCAAAAAAGGTGTTATGTAATGAATCAGAATTACTACTTTGGTAAAAAGGCGTTGTTAGACGCTTTAAACCATAACCAAGAAATTATCCAAGTTTACTTATCTAAAGCTAACGCTAACTTGCTAAGAGAACTGCAAGTTAAAAACATTAAGGTGGAATTCAAAGATGCCAAATTCTTTAGTCAATTCAACACTGAATTAAACCACCAAGGTATTGCTTTTTTAATTAAACAAAAAGCTAAATTAAACTTCAAACAGTTAATGAACCATTTAGAAGCGCAAACTTCTTCTATCGTGTTAATTTTAGATAGTATTGAAGACCCAAGAAACTTCGGGGCTATCTTAAGAACTTGCGATGCGTTCAAAGTAGATGCTATTTTCTACAAAAAGAACAACCAAGTCGGTATTACTGATTTAGTTAATAAAGTTAGTATGGGTGCCAGTAACTATTTAAATACATGTGAAGTTGCTAACTTAACACAAACTATTGAAAGCTTACAAAAACAAGGTTACTGAGTGTATGCCACTACTTTAAATGACAAAGCAATTCCGTACTTCAAAGAAAAGTACCCAGCCAAAGTGGCAGTAGTTGTCGGTAACGAAGATAAAGGCGTGAGTCCATTAGTGATTAAAAACTCAGACATGAGCATTTACATTCCAATGTTCGGACACGTACAATCTTTAAATGTATCTGTGGCAACAGCGATTGTATTAAGCCACTTATCAATGCTTAAAAATAACTAACCACATTAGGAAAACAAATTAAATAAATTGAGACTCACCGCTCAATTTATTTTTTTATACTGATGGTAGAAATAAGGAGGTACCACCCATGACCCTTATCACATTATCAGAACCCTATACATCCGCTTGAGAACAAGAAATAAACCGGTTGTATAGTTTATACCATGATAGCTTAGTCAATTTAGCCCACTATATTATTAGGCACAATTTGTATTACTTAAACTTCCACGCCGATGATTTAGAGTGTGAGGTGTTAGCTTCAATTAAGCAGCTGAGAAAAATTAACCCTACCACTTTAGAAAAATATGGCACTTATAATGTTTTAAAGAAAATTTTTGTCAGAAACATTATTGGCCTAAACCGGCATTACTTAACTTATAAACACCGTATTTTAACCACCTGTTATAACGAAGGTGATTGTAACCACAGTAACTTAATGGCGCAAAGTATCTGCCCTCATGAACATTTCAATCTCCACTTTGATTATGAAATGGTGATGCATAAATTACAGCAACAGTTAAAAAATACTAAAGCATTTCAAACTTTTGAATTATATCTACATGGTAAAAAAGTGCAAGAGATTACTCAATTAACCCATCTCAACAAAAAACAAGTTTATAACCACTTAGCTAATATCAAAAGATATTTGCAAACGAAATTTAAAAGAGAATTCTTTAATTAACAAATTATCTTAATTTAGAATGTTCTTTTTTTCCGTTTATAAAGATTGAGAAAACGACTGATTAAATTTCTATCGTTCATAAAATCATATATAATTTTTAAAAAAGGGGCTTGGCTCCTTTTTTTTAAATGTAAAAGGAGGTTCATTCATGTCGTCGGTAAGCATGAAAACCGCTAAAAAAATTGGCCTTTTTGCTGCTATCAGCGTTTTAATTGGTTCAATTATTGGAATTGGTATCTTTTTTAAAAATGGTACCGTATTCGCAAATAACGATAATAACGGAATCGGAGTTTTAATTTCTTGAATCTTAGCTTCCGTTATTGCTCTGACCACTGCGTTCTCATTTGCAGAAATCGGTTTTAACCACAGAGATGGAGCTGGGTTAGCTGGTTGTGTTGGTAGAATGTACGGTCACAAATTTGAAAGATTTATTTCGTTTAATAATAGTTTCTTTTATTTTGCTATTTTAAACCTTTCAATCGCTATTTTTAGTGCCGAAGCTATCGTTAATATCTTTGATAATAGCGGTAGTATCAAAATGCACATGGGTTGAGTGATGTTAATCGCTCTAGCCTTAATTGTCATCTTTGTCTTATTTAACTATTTATCACTTAAGTGATCAAACAGATTCCAAATGGCTACAACTATATTAAAGTTCATTCCTTTAATTATGGTTGCTGTTGCCGGAATCGCTTACGGGGCAATGCACCCAACTGCTTCATTATTTACAAATGGTAAAGCTGGTCCTTTATCAGTGAACGGAATTCTTTCTTCAATTCCAGCCATTTTATTTGCATACGACAGTTTCTTAGGAGTTGCTTCTCTTCAAGGAGAAATGGAAAATCCTAAGAAAAAAGTTCCTTTAACTATTATTTTAGGGATGGGGATTTGTATCGCATTCTACTTATTAGTTACAGTCGGTCAAATCATGGTATCTCAAGGTTCAGCTTACGCTGTCTTTGAAAAGGTACTAGAACATAACCAAAAAGCTGCTTATGCTTTACGGGTTATTATTTCAGTCTTCATCCTAATTTGTGTTTTAGGAGTATTAAACTCTCTTGTTTTAGTAGGTTTAAGAACCTACCAATACAGTATCCAATACAGAATTTTCTACGGATACTGATGATTTAATAGATTTAGTAATAAAAACATGAAAGCCGGAATGTTAATTGCATTACTTATTTACGGCTTCTGGTGAACAGTCTTCTTAATTCCATCTGCAATTTTAAATACAGATGCCTTTGTCGACGGTTTCAGTAACTTCCCAACACTATTCATGTTCGCGATTTACGGAACTGTAATTTTAAAAGGTTGAATTAACAGATTCTCTAAAAAAGTTCACGTTACTAAAATGCCTGGATTTATTTGAATTGCACCAATCGCAGTGTTAGGTTGTTACTTAGCCTTCGGTTACCAATTCTTCTACTTCTTTAGTATTAAAGCTTTCATTGATCCAATGGCTATTGTTAACTGAGGATTATTCTCACAAGGCGGCTTTGTGACAAGAGCATACATGTCAGCAATTTGCTTCTTTGTGATGATTGCTGTCTTCGTACTAACACCGTTCATCAACGACGCTTTCTTAAAATTAAAGTACAATAAAATAGATCAACACAAAATTCTTTCAAAGGAATTACTAGTTTAATATGGCTAAAAAAGTTACATTAGTTTGTGAAATTTGTTTAGGACGTAATTACCATACATCTAAAAATCAGTACAAAACTGAACGTTTAGAATTAAAAAAATTCTGTCCCAACTGTAACGCAGTTACTTTACACAAAGAAACGCGTTAATCCATAAAACTATTTTTATCAGGAGACTTAGAAGACTTACATGAAAGATAAAGTTAAACGTCGTCGTATCTTAGAAGAAAGAAAAAATCGTCATTCTAAAAAAGTTGATGAAAAACAACTTAAAGAAGAAGAGATTGAAGCAAACAGACAAAGACAAGAATACGAAGAAAGAAAATTAGATTTCGAAGCGTTAGAAATTTTAAGAAAAAAAATTGAGCTAGCGAAAGAACACAACAGTGAATTAGATAAAAAATTCCAAACAAGGGAACATGAGTTTCAAGACCATAAGGCCTTTGTGGAAGCATTTAAAGAAAACAAAGCTAAAAGACAGTTGGTTATTGACAAGTTAGAACTTGACTATGAACAACAAAAAGAAGCTTATAACTTTAAATGAGAAGTCGGTAGCTTTAAATTTAAAAGATGATTCTTCGGAATGGGAAAAGAATTTAGTCGGGTAAGTTGAGCTAATAAAAGAGAAGTGTGAGAGGGATTCTTAATTGTAGTCTCTATTGTCATCTTCTTAGCGTTAGTCTTCTTAGCTATTGAGGCTATTTTCTCTGTCGGATTATTCCACAGTTAATTAAAATCGAGGTAAAAATTATGTCTAAATTAGAAATTAGCCCGATTACTGGGCCGCAATGATACATTATTACAGCAGTAAGTGGAAACGAAGATTCTGTAGTAAACAACTTAAAAGGTAAAATTGCATCTTACGGTTACTCTGATAGAGTTGAAGATATTAAAATTATCAAAGAAAAAGTTGTAACCATTGAAGAATTTAACGTTGACAATGCACCTGCTAGCTTAGGTAGAAAACAAAAAAACGTTATTTGAAAAACAATTGAAAAAAATGGTAAAACTGTTTACCAAAAAATTAAAACCGAAGAAAAGAACAAATTTAACGGTTATATTTTTATCAAAATGTTAATGGATGATGAAATTTGATTTATTATCCGTAACACTCAAATGGTCACAGGGATTATTGGTTCTTCTGGTAAGAACACTAAACCAATTCCAGTGTCATCTGAAGAAATTGAAAGAATTCTAAATGCTAACTCTGAAAATGCAGCTGAAATTATTGAAGCTGAAAAAGAACGTGGCAAAAACGTTATGAACGTTTACCAAGAAGCAGATGCAGTTATTTTAGAAACAAGTTTATATGAAGCGCCATTTGGTGTTGGCGCTCAAGTCAAAGTCATCGGTCAACACATGACTGGTGATGTCGGTTACGTTAGATCATTAAACGACAACAAAGGGATTGCTACTGTAGAACTAGAAATGTTCGGTAGAAACTCTTTAGTCGACTTTGACTATTCTGATCTAGAAGAAATCGAAGAATAAAAATAAATGATAACAAATCAACTAAATGTATTTATCAATATTCTGATACTTTTAGCTATTAGTGTAGGAGCGCCCACAATTGCGGTGGGAATTCTGGCGCTTTTCAAAATTAAAATTACAAAAAATAGTCGGATTTTCCTATACTCATTTGCTGCTGGAATTATTTTAATTCTAGGAACTATCGGCTTCATTGCTGAAGCTATTCATCATTCTAAAGAACACTTCTCTGATCCATCGAAGGCAATAAATATCCTTCAAGTTGTCGGTATCGTTGGTGGAGGTATGGCCCTTGGGCTAGGTGGTGTCTTGGGAATTAGATACCTAATCACTCGCAATAAACACGAGATTCATGAACATCATGAAATGCACGATCACAACGACCATATTTTCAACAGTAGTGACGTGGATAATAAAAAAATCAAATGACTTCCAATTCTATTACTTATCACGCATAGATGTGTGGATGGTATTACTTTAGGATTCATGGCTAATACTCACAGTGGTGCTATTGGCACCTTTGATAACTGGGGTATGATTATTGTTTTTGCGATTCATTTAATTCCGACAACAATTATTATTTACTTAATTCAATTAGATATTCAAGATGGTAAGAGATGAAAAGCCTTTTTAGTAACAGTCGGAATGCTGTTATTAATGGTACCGTTCACATTAATCGGGGGCTTCTTAATTACCAACATTCAAAAAATTTGATGATTAATGCCGTTACTATTCTCTATTTCTGGAGCAATCTTAACAATTATGTCAATTATGGAATTACTTCCAGAATTCATTCACTTCAGAAACAGTAAAACTAAAACCTGAATTGGGTCAATTGGTTTATTTGTAACAGGTATTCTTCTCGCAGTTATTTTAATTTGTATTCATACGCACTAAAATTATGACAGAACAAGAATTAATTTTAAGAACGAGCAAATTATTGAACTTATCAGAAAAACAGGTAACGGTTACTCTTTCCTTATTAAAGGACGGGGCAACCGTTCCTTTTATCTCTCGTTACAGAAAAGAGTTAACACACAACTTAAACGAAGACCAAGTTCAAGCAATTTACGAAGTTTTTCAATACCAAAATAATTTACAAACTCGCAAAGAAGCGATTTTAAAAGCTTTAGACACTAAAGGAATATTAACTCCTGAACTTAGTCAAAATATCAATCAAGCTGAACGTTTAAGTGAGTTGGAAGCTATTTATAAACCTTATAAAGATAACAAAAAAACAAGAGCTTCCATGGCGATTGCAAAAGGTTTAGAACCATTAGCACAATGAATCTTACATTACGACTCTAAAGCAGGCGACTTATCAATTTATGCTAAAAAGTTTTTAAACGCTGAAGTCACTTCTGTTCAAGAAGCTATTAACGGAGCTTTAGATATTATTGCACAGATGGTAGCTTTAAATTCTCAGTTAAGAGAAACGTTAAAAACTACTATTACGAAATATGCCGTACTAGAAACTAAGCTGAAACCGAAAGCTGAAGACGAAAACGAAACTTATAAAGTTTATTATGACTTCAGAAAAAAATTAACTAGCCTATCTAGTTATCAAGTAATGGCGATTAATCGTGGGGAAAAAGAAAAAATCTTAGCAGTAAAACTAAACTATAAATATGATTTTTGTTTAGCAAAAGCGCAAAGAATTTTCTGTAGACCTTTTAAACATTCCATCAATGATTACATTAACCAAGCAATCGAAGATGGCTTTAAGAGATTATTGATTCCCTCTATCGAAAATGCGGTAATGAACGAAATTACTGAACAAGCTGAAGAAATTTGCGTTAACCGTTTCGGTCAAAACTTACAACAACTCCTATTACAAGCACCAATTAAAAATAAAAATGTTTTAGGCTGAGACCCAGGTTTTAGAACTGGTTGTAAGTTAGCTGTGGTTTTACAAAATAACGAAATGCAAACTGTCGATGTGGTTTATCCGTTTGAAAAAAACCATATTTCTGCAGACGAAACTGTGGTTAATTTAATCACAAAATACCAAATCGAAATCATTGCAATTGGTAACGGTACTGCTTCTAGAGAAAGTGTTGATTATATTTCTCAACTTATTAAACAATACCATTTAAACGTGGAATACTGTGTAGTAAGTGAAGCCGGCGCTTCTGTGTATTCAGCCAGTAAAATAGCCCAAACAGAGTTCCCGGACTTACCGTTAGAAAAACGTTCAGCTATTTCTATTGCTAGAAGAATTATTGATCCGCTAGCAGAATTAATTAAAATCCCTAGCTTATCAATTGGTGTGGGCCAATACCAACATGATTTGCCTGAAAAATCTTTAAATAACAAAATTGATTATGTGGTTGAAAAAACTGTCAACTTAGTCGGCGTTGACGTTAATACTGCCTCAGAAATCTTGTTAACTCA
This sequence comes from Ureaplasma ceti, assembly GCF_040369755.1. Classification (NCBI taxonomy): domain Bacteria; kingdom Bacillati; phylum Mycoplasmatota; order Mycoplasmoidales; family Mycoplasmoidaceae; genus Ureaplasma; species Ureaplasma ceti. The sequence goes on from NZ_BAABQM010000002.1 coordinate 180,094, forward strand.
TATTTCAGGTTTAAACGCTAGCTTAGCTAAAAATATTGTGGCTTACCGTAATAAGCAACAAAAAATTACTACTCGTCAGGAGTTAAGTAAGATTAAAGGTTTCAGTGACCAAAAGTTCTTGCTTTCTGCTGGTTTCTTAAGAATCGTAGGTTCAGAACCATTAGACATGACTAGCATTCACCCTGAAAGTTATAGTGTCGCTTACCAGTTATTAAACTTATTAGGTTTAAGAATTCAAGATATCAACACTAAAGCCTTTAAAGATAGTTTAAAGAGCGTTAATCCCGAAGTATATCTAAATACCTTAAAGACTGATATTTTTACGTTAAAAGATATCATTAAAGCGTTATTAGAGCCGTTAAGAGACTACCGTGACAGTTATGATCAACCGATTTTAAGAAAAGATATTTTAAAACTAGAAGATTTACAAGTGGGCACTAAATTACAAGGTGTCGTGAGAAATATTTTAGAATTTGGTGCATTTATTGATTTAGGCATTAAAGAATCAGGCTTATTACACGTGTCTCAAATCCCACAATTAAAAGCAAATAATAATTTAACAATTTACGATGTTTTAGAGGTGGGACAAATTATCAATGTGAGCGTTTTAAGTATTGATTTAAAAACTAGAAAAATTCAATTAGCTCGTGACTAATCAACCAAATTAGATAAAAAAATACCGAACCAATTTAACCTGGTTCGGTATTTGTATTGTGCAAAATTAGATGTCTTGTTCTCCGTAGAATTGTGAGTTAAATAATTGTGCATAGAAGCCTTCGGCATCTAATAATTCTTGGTGAGTACCTCTTTCAATAATGTGACCGTCTTTTAAAACTAAAATTTGGTCAGCGTTTTGAATTGTTGATAATCTGTGGGCAATAACAAATGAAGTTTTGTTTTTCATTAATCTTAACATTGCGTTTTGAATTTCTAATTCAGTCTTAGTATCGATTGATGAAGTAGCTTCATCTAAGATTAAAACGTTAGATGGTGCTAAAGCTGCTCTAGCAATTGCTAGTAATTGTCTTTGACCTTGAGATAAACTTTCACCGTTATCAGTTAAGACAGTATCATAACCGTGCGGTAATTGCATGATGAAGTTATGTGCGTTAGCAATTTTAGCTGCTTGAATAATTTCTTCATCAGTGGCTTTCATATTACCGTAGCCGATGTTAGTCTTGATTGATTCATTAAATAAGTAAGTATCTTGTAACACGATAGAAACATTATTTCTCATTGATTCTTTTGTCACTGATTTAATTGATGTTGAACCACCCATTAAGATGTCACCATCTTCAATGTCATAGAACTTTGTTAACAAGTTAATAAATGTTGATTTACCTGAACCGGTTGGACCAACGATGGCAATAGTTTGACCTTGTTTTACATCGATGTTAATGTCATGTAAAATTTGTTTGTCTTTAACATAGCTAAAGTTTAAGTTTTCTACTTTAACTGAACCATCTGTTTCAATATATTCTGGTTTTTGGAATGGTTTAATATTAATACCATCCATTAATTCAGAAACTTTTTTATTAGAAATATCTTCAGCTTCAGTTTCTTTAGATCAAGCATCTGATAATTCATTTAAGTCAGCTTGACGTTTAGCGTCATGTTGTCCTTCTAAAGCAATTGATAAAATAACGTGTTCGTATGGTGTTACTTCATCCATTTCTTTGAATACAGTAAAGGCACGGTTTGCACCTGCTAAAGCCATTTGTAATAAGTTACTAATGTTACCTACTTGAGCAAATGGTCTTAGGAAGGCTGAAGCCATAATTGTAAATGTTGCAATTACAGCAATCCCTGACATGTAATGAATCATTTGTGCGTTGTGTGCTTGCATTGGCGCTAATTGACTTGCCGGTGGCATGTGTGCACCTTGAACGTTTGGTAATGTTACTCCAGCAAATGAAATTCCTTTAATTACAAACACAATACCAATAACTGTTACAGCCATTGTAACAAGGTTAGTAAAGAAGTTTGTGTAAGGGAAAATAATTGATGACATTCCTTGAGAACGTTTAGTAACATTGTTTAATTTTTTGTTGATTTGTTCAAATTTTTCGTTAGCTAATTCTTCTTCATTAAATAATGTAATGATGTTTTGTCCTGAAACCATTTCTTCAACAAACCCATTCATTTCTCCAAGAGTTGATTGTGTTTGTTTAAATAATGGTTGTGATTTTCTTGTAATAAACATAATTGGCACAAAAATTAATGGTAATAAAGCCAATGTAATTAAAGCTAAGTAAGCACTCATTAAGAACATTGAAATTAGCATTGAAACTGCCATGAACATAGCATTTAATAATGTTGCAATATTTTGTGATAATCCGTTTGTAACGTTGTTAATATCGTTAGTAAACTTAGACATTAAATCACCTGATGAATTTTGGTCAAAATATTTAACAGGTAATTTTTGAATTTTTTTGAATAATTTTTGTCTAATCTTATAACCGATGTTTTGTGATAATTTAATGCAGTATCTATTTTGTAATCACATTAAGAATGCCATCACTAAATAGAACACTAATAAAACAATTGCATAAACTGATAATACGTTAAAGTTTGATCAATCAATATCTACAACATGTGGATTATGTGGGTCTGGAATTTGTGATAAAGCCACTAATTGCGTTAAGGATTTTAAACCAAATGTAGCAAGTGAGTTTAACACAGTAATACAGATTGTAGAAATAATTAAGAAAATTAAGATCGCTTTGTAATCTCTGATGAAACTAAAGATAGTTCTAATGGCTTCTCTAGCTTCTTTTTTGTTGTACATTCTTCTTCTTCTCTTAATAATTTTTTCCATCTTTGGACTCAAACAATTTGTTTGAATTTGGTTATGGTCTAATAAATAGAAGAATTTTTCTGGATTATTTTGAATTAATTCGTTATATTGATCACTTAGTTGTTGGTTAGGTGATACGAACGGTTGTCTATTGCGCAAGCTCATTTCTTACCCCTTCTTCACCTAATTGTGATAAGGCGATGTCTAAGTATTCTTTACAGTTGTTTAATAATTCTTTATGTGAACCATCACCAACGATTTGTCCCTTAGATAATACTAAGATTCTGTCGGCATCTTTTACTCCAGAAATTCTTTGACCTACAACAATTGTAGTTCTGTTGTGGTTTGTTTTTTTGATGTATTCGTTAACTTTTCTTTCAGTAATCATATCTAATGCTGAAGTTGATGAGTCCAAGATTAAAATCTTTGGCTTACCAATTAAAGCTCTAGCAATTGCTAATCTTTGTTTTTGACCACCAGAGAAGTTTCTTGCACGTTGTTCTACAACTGAATCGAAACCAGCTTCTTTTGAGTTAACAAATTCCATCGCTTGTGCACCTTCACAAGCTTCAATCATGTCTGCTTCTGTAGCATCATGTTTACCATATTTCAAGTTGCTACCGATGGTACCTGAGAATAAAGTTACTTGTTGTGGTGACATTGAAATATCTTTTCTTAAACTTTTTTGGTTGATGTCTTTTACGTTTTCGTCAGAGACAATAATTTCTCCTTCTTTAACGTCATACATTCTTGCAATCAATGAAACAAAAGTTGATTTACCTGAACCAGTTTCACCGATAATACCAATAGTTTGGTTTGGATCAATTTTTAAGTTGATGTCTTTTAAGACATATTCAGAAGTGTCTGAATATCTGAAATTTACATGTTTAAATTCGATTGATGGATTTTCAATTGAAGCTCCATCTTCTTTGTAAGTGATTGATGATTTATGTAACATCACTTCTTTAATTCTGTGAGCTGATGATAACGCGATACCCATTTGTAAAATTACGTTAATCAATAAAACCATTCCTAATAAAATGAATGATGAAATTGACATTAAAGTACCGACGTTAGCTACTGTAATCGCTTTAGTTGGTGTCCCAACTCAAAGAATCGCTACAATCGCTCCGCTCATTACGAAGTTAATAATTGGCACTAAAATCATGCCGATTAAATAACCTTTTTCAGTAATTTTGTACATCTTAGTGTTAACTTTTTCAAATCTTTCAATTTGGTTTTCACTCAAGTTGAATGATTTCACAACTCTAACACCTAAAACGTTTTCTCTCATGACTGAGTTTACATCATCGGTTGCATATTTAGCTTGTCTAAAGTATTTAGCAGCGTAAACTACGATGATAATCAGTGTTACTAATAACACTAAACTTAAGATAACCATTAATACTGGTACTGATCATGGTTGTGAATTAAATGAATGGTTTGTGCAAACAACAACGATTGTTCCAATAATACCACCCACGTATAACATAGTTGCTCTTACCCCAATTCTGAAAATTGAGTTGAAAGAGGCTTGTAAGGTTTGTGTATCAGTTGTAAATCTAGTAATTAAAGATGAAGTCTTAAATTGTTCTAAATCAGCAAAAGATAAACCTTGGACTTTTCTGTATAAGTCACTTCTAATTTTAGTTGTCATCATTACTGCTAATCTAGCAGCAACAGAAGCAGCTAACATACCAGCAACTACTTCGATTAAACAAGCCGCAAACATTAAGGCCATAACGATTAATGTATAGTGAATTCCACCGGTATATAAATCCGAATAATGAACACCTTCAATTATTCCAGGACCATGTACATTCGGACTTGCTGCCATATCAACTAACACATTGTTCATTGACGTTAATAATAATGGAATGATAACATCCATCGCCACTTGAGCAATCATTAGGAAAATTGATAGGAAGAACCAACCTAAAATTTTACCTTTTAGGGAGTTCCTAATCAGATATCTCATGTTTTTTCCTTTCTAAAGTTATTAACTAATACTTATTAATCTCTCTGGAAAGGTCCCGTTTTTTCATATCTTCTCTCTTATCAAATAATTTTTTACCACGTGCCAAAGCAATTTCAATTTTAATCTTTTGGTGGTTTCAATACACTTTGGTCGGAATCATTGTTAAACCCGCTTTTTGTGATTGGAATACCAACTTTTGAATTTCTTTTTTATGCAAGAGTAGTTTTCTTGTCCGATAAGGATCGACATTGAATTGGTTACCCTCTTCAAAAGGCGAAACATGCATATTGATTACAAATAGTTCGCCCTTAGAATAAGTAATGTATGCTTCGTTAATCGAAGCTTGCGAATGAGAAATTGATTTAACCTCAGTTCCTGACAAAACCATTCCGGCCTCATATGTATCTAAAATTTCATAATTTCTGAACGCATTTTTATTTGTAATTAATGACATAAAATTCGCTTCCATTTCTATGATTAAGTATTGTCAAACTACCTAACTCGTCTAGTAGATAATTTAACTAATTATTCTACTTGAATTAATAGTTATTTCCCCAAAGAAACACTATTTTTTAAAATAAAAAATATTTATAAAAAACGTCTTTTTTACACTTACACAAAATAAAAAGATAGGTCTCTTACTTGGAGTTTTGTGTTAGGACTGATATAACTTAAAGGAAGGTTAACAAACTTATGAAAAGTTGAAAAGAATTTTTTATTAATTATTATGAATCTAACGAAGATTACTATTTAAACAACGAATGAGATAAATGTTACTTATTAAAAACGCATACAGATAAGCAATTATTGAATTACATTAAACAACAAATAGATGATAGTAGAGTCTATTATCGTCGGTTAGTTAAGGCACGTGCTAACTGCTTGTACGCTTTAGTACTTACCTTATTTTCAGTAGCGATTGGTTCTGTTTTAGTGAGTGATAATAACAACTTTGGATTTTTCTTTATCGCTTTAGGTTGTTTAATTTTTGTACTTGCACCATTTTTTTATATCTTGTACTTAATATTGTTGTCTAAACAACTGTTTCTAAAAAATGATGTGCAAGACATCAATGTTTTATTGAACAAGATTTTAGCAGTCACTGACCAAATTCCACCCACACAATTAGCCAGTCCTTTAGTTTCTTTTTGAAAAATGAAAAATACTTTTCAATTTAATCAACAAATTAATTCATTGTTCTTTATAATCAATTCATGCGATTATTAACTGTTACAGATGGTTAACTTAAGTCTTTAGTGATTTAGTCACTAGAGACTTTTATTTACCGTTTAAACCTTAAAATATAAGTAACGTTATATTAAAGGACTAAAAAATATGCAAAAATTATCATTAAAAACAGAATATGCTTTTGGCATCGATTCTTTACAAACTTTAAGCGATTATTTACTAAAGCACGAACATAAAAAAGTATTGCTAGTTTGTGGCAAACATTCCATTAAAGTAAGTGGACTATTTGATGAAATTAGTAACTTATTAGCTCAAAACCACATTGAAATGGTAACTTATTTCGGCATTAAAGGTAACCCTGAAGATACTGATGTAATGAAAGCGGCTGAACTTGGCTTCAACGAACAAGTAACCGCAATTATTGCTGCCGGTGGAGGCTCTGTTATGGACTCCGCTAAAATTATTGGTATTATGATTGCTAACAGAAATATTCCTAGCGTAAGAGCCTTAAATGATAATTATCAATTAGCTCAAAATCCGTGTTTACCAATTGTTGCTATTCCCACAACCGCTGCAACAGCTAGTGAAAATAACGGTAATTCAGTAATTAATTTAACTGATGGAGCTAAAGTGGAAAAAATGCCTTTCTGATTTGCATCCGGTATTCCACAATTAGCAATTGAAAATAGTCAATATATTGGTAGCAATAGTGATTGAAACTTAGCTTCAGGTATGTTTGATATCGTAGCCCATATCATAGACCAATATTTAGGTGTAAAAACTTTTGGTTGAACTCAAGAATACTTATTCGCTAATTTAAGAAACTTATTAAAATACGCAAGAAGATATTTAAACGACCGTCACGATACAGAAGCTGCTGATAACGTTTTATGAACATCTACTATGGCATTAAACGCATTCACTTCTTTTGGTGGTCAACAAGACTGAAACCTACACTGTATGGAACATGAATTATCAGCCAAATGAGATGTAACTCATGGAGCTGGTTTAGCTTTATTAACACCAACCTATTTAAGGGTTTGTTTAGAATTAGGTGATAAATATCGTGTTAAACTAACCACTATGGCTCAAGAAGTCTTTAAAGTAGACACACCAGAAGCTATGATCACAGCATTAGAACAATTTATCCGTGATTTAGGTTTACCAATTAATTGACTAGAATTGAACAATATGGACCATAATCCAACTAATGCTGAAATGCGCGAAATTGCTCATTATGTTGGAACTATGCCAAGAAATAAAGAGTTATACGTAAACTTAACTGAAGATTTAATCTACGAAATCTTAACTAGAGTACCAAGAAACTAAGAAAAAAATACTAACGACTTTCTGAGTAATTCAGAAAATCAGTTAGTATTTTTCTTTATTAATTTACTAATTTAAAGTCAATCTTACGGTCTTGTTTACTTGCAGAAACCACTTTAATTCTTACTTCTTGGCCTAAAGTGAATTTTCTACCAGTACGGTTACCAATTAACATCATTGTTTCTTCGTTGTATTTGTAGAAGTCATCAGTGATGTTTTTAATTGAAACTAAACCTTCGATTGTGTTTTCAAGTTCCACAAAGAATCCAAATGAAGTTACAGCAGAGATTACCCCGTTGTATTCTTCACCAATTCTAAACGACATGTATTCTGCAAATTTAGCAGCGTTTACATCTCTTTCAGTAGTGACTTGTCTAGCTTCACACAAGTTACATCTGTCAGCAATTTCGTTTAAACTTGATTTTAATTCAGCTCTTTGAGCGTCAGTATAACGTTCTTTATCAAACATGTACATTCAGAATAATCTATGCACGATTAAGTCAGAATATCTTCTAATTGGTGAGGTAAAGTGTGTATAGTTTTCTAACGCTAAACCAAAGTGACCGATGTTTTCAGTTGAGTATTTTGCCTTTTGCATTGAACGTAACAATAACTTATTTAACAATGATAATTTTGGTGAATCTTTATTAGCTTCAATTCAACCAGCAATTTGTTTTGAATTTAAGTTATCGTAGTCGATATCAATTTTGAAACCTAATTTCTTCGTTTCGATTAAGAACATACCAATTTTCTTTAAATCAGGTTTATCGTGAGTTCTGTAAATGAATGGTAAGTCATTTTCTTGTGCGTAACGAGTGACTGTTTCGTTCGCAGCTACCATGAAGTCTTCAATCATTTTTTGAGCAGTACCAGTTGTTTTGATTACGATGTCTACTGGCACACCTTTTTCATCTTGTACGATTGAAGCTTCTTTAATATCAAACTCAATGTAACCTTGTTGTTCTTTTCTGTGTCTTAAGATTTCGTGTAGTTGTTTAGCTTCTGATAATTGTTGGTAAACATCAGAAGGAATACTTGGATTAGTTTTTGCATTATTAAAGAAATCGTTTACTTCATCGTAACTGAATCTGTAGTGGTTTCTCATAATTGCTGGATAAACATCTCATCACATGATCCGTCCATCAATGTCCACAATCATGTCACAAGTAATACACATCTTATCTTCATTAGGGTTTAATGAACATAAGTTATCTGAAATATTATGCGGTAACATTGGAATTACCCGGTCCACTAAGTAAACAGATGTTCCTCTGTCAAACGCTGAATCGTTTAACGGAGTGTCTGGTTGAACATAAGCTGATACGTCAGCAATCGATACTCCTAAGAAGTATTTACCATTTGCTAATCTTTCTACATAAACAGCGTCATCTAAGTCTTTAGAAGAAGCTGGGTCAATTGACACAATCTTTCTATCTGTAATATCACGTCTTACTTGTCTGTCGTGATCAGTGATTTCAAATTTTAATGTTTTGGATTGAGCCACTGCTGTTTTGTCGAAGTCAATTGGAACACCGTTATCGTATACGATTGATTCAATGTCGACCCCGATATCATTTGCGTGTCCTAAAATTCTAGACACAGTTCCGTAAGCTTTTTTGTCATCGAAGTGTGCGAACTTAATTAAGATTTTTTCGCCATCCACTAAGCCTGAAATTGAATCTAATTCAATTTCTAAATGGAACTTAGCGTCGTCAGGAATAACTTCATAACTGTTATCTGCGTAGTTAATTTTAATCGTTCCGACAATAAAGTCTTTACTTCTTTCACAAACTTCTAGAACCGCTGCTTCTAAATGTCCTCTCGGAGTTGGTTCTTTTTGTAATAAAGCAAATTTAACAATGTCGTTTCTTAAAGCACTACCTACATGTCTTTTATTAACGTAATAATCTACTTCAGAATCATCTTCTAAAATTCTTTTGATAAAACCATCACCGACTGAATTGATGGAAATTACACCTTCATAAACAACAGACATATCAATTGGTGCATCAATGTACCCTAAGACATATTTGTCGTCGTAAAGTTTTTTCAACTCTTCGTTTTTTTCCATTAAATCAATACAAGTATAAATTTCTCTTTTGTTTACACCGTAATGGTTATTCATTACGTTTCTTACAATAATTCCTGCAGGAATTTTGCGATTACCATCATCTTTAATTGTTTGGATGATGTATTCTCTAATTTTCTCTAAATTTGCCATTATTTCACCGTAAAGTGAACCACGATTGCAATAATGATTAGTACTACTGTCATAATAAACATCAGTACTTGGAACCATTTAATTCAACCACGGTCCTTCGTCTTCTTAAAAATTTCTAAATCTTGACCAGCCAAAGTAGCTAAGCCACCACTTGAACCAGATTTAGACAGTAATAATCCGATAATTAAGCATAAAACCGCCATTATCGAACAAACAATTACAATTGCTAACATCTTGTGATAGTCTAAACCTTTCCTTGATAAAGTCTTACATTTTATTAATTATATATAAAAAAATAATCTACTATAATACGCGCGAAAAAAAGTGTATTTTTTTCTTTAAGATTCTTTTTGTGTTTTTGTGTTCTAAATACCTAATTTACTTACAGATATGGGAACTATTTTTTAAATCTCATTCAAGACAAATTCACTTTTTATTGGTATTTTCAACCAGTTGAAAGTGTGTGTAATTTTTCAAAAAAATGAAATTTATTTATTATAAATAAATTACTCCAAGGTTTTCAAAAGAAAAGGTATAAATATTTATGATTAAAAAATTAAAGTGAAAATGAGCGCTCTTTGGGCTACTAGGTGCAACGGCTGCTGTTGCTACACCAATCGTATTAACTAGCTGCAGTGCCACTACAAGCACAACAAATAACGACCAATTAGTGGTACAAACATTAAATGATAGGGATATTCAACCAATCGTTGTGAATAATGACATGTTCACGAAGTACCGTCCAATAGGTACTAGAACTCAAAACAGTTCAGCAAATATTTGAAACAAACAAAACCAAGTTTTTAAATATCTGCTAAATAATAAAAACAACGCATATCTGAAGATGATTCAATACTATAATACTCATCCAATGAATCTTGATAACTTACTAAATAATAAGTTTGGAAGTCAAATCACTTCATTACAAACACTGCAAAATGTATTAAATTACAAATCAATGTTTGGCACATATCTAGCCAACCCTGATACGCAAACATACAACATTGCAACCGCTTTTAAGTTTGGTAGTGCATACTCATTAAATAACTATAGTGAGTATTTTTCTGAAGACAAATTCGGATTAATTAATTCTTTTATTTCGTATTTTCCTAGTTTCCAAATAGATAAGCACGAAGGCTCTGTTAATATGCAAAACTTTCATTTCTTTGACAATTTTACAGAAAATGCAGACAGAACAATTAACTTTACAGTTTACGGCACTACTGTTATTCAAATCAGTAACCAAAAGTTAAACAGTAAATTAAATATTGAAAAATATAAATACAATGATGGTAACTTTAAAGGGCCCCAATATGACGAATTATTTAATTTAGGTCACTCAGAATTGAATCAAAATGTAATTATTTTAAATTGAAAAACGCAATATAAAAATGTTACTTTTGATCAAACAATCAACGTTAAACCTGATAATATTACTAAGCAAAATTATTATGTACAAACCGTTTTATACAATAATTTAAATACTTATAAAATGCAAGAAATTTTACAAGATCCGACTTCTGTAACACATTTTGTCAAATCAGGATTATTAAAGTCTAACACTAATACGACTTTAAGTACAACTTACCAATCCGTATATTACAAATTACAAAATTCTACACAAAACAATTTACAAGAATTTTTCAGTCAGTTATTTGATAAATCTCCAGAAAAAAATCAACCAAAAATCTTTAACTCTACTCCCATTCCTCTTCAACTAGATTTGGGTAAAAGTGAACAATTAAGCAAAAACGTTTCAGACGTAATGAATGTTTATGGCGACATTAACTTGCCATCTGATACTTTGTTTAACCATTTAAGTGACATTATTAACGCAATCAACACGCATACATTGGTTACTTCAGACATTAATGTCCAAAAATTAACTCAAGAAGCTCAGGCTAAGAAAATTACTTTAAGCAATTCTAGTACTTTTGATACAGGTTTTAATCTTATTAGTAACCAGCAAGATTATGTGAACTCTTGCATGGATTGTTTAGGATTTTTAACTCATCAATAATTAATCTATTCCTTATTATCTAGCCATAATTCGCTTTTATATTTAAATAATTCTTAAAGATAAAAGCCACATTTTTAATTTGGAAATATGGTATATTTATAAAATATGAAAAATATAATTAATAATCAAGAAACTAATAACGAAACAAAAAAGAACAAAGATAAGAAAGGCTTTGTAAATAGCGTCAATAGTGTTATCGGGTTAAGTGCGACCGCTATTGTCTTAGAAATTATAGCAATTGCGCTATTAATTTATTTAATCCTAACTTCACTTAACTACAATAACGCTCAACAGGCTTATGCTATTGCTATTAACTCAGCAAATTCTGGAGGACCATACTCAGCAAATGATGCTCTTACATACAAAGAAATTGCTGATAGTTTATCAACCATAATTACTCAAACTTGAATTGCACTAGTTGTTATTGGCGTCATTGCTTTAATCATTAAAATTGTGAATGCCGTATACGCTTCTAAAGTTAACTCATGATTATCATTAAGAAATTACATACCTTCTGATGGTAAAGTAATTTCTATCTGTGCAATCATTGCAATCTTTATCGCACCCCTTATTTTATTTTCAGTAGTCTTGGGTTATGCATGTAGTTTAAGAGCTAAAATTGATGGTGAAACTTGAGCTGCACAATTTGGACAAATGAATTTTAACCCTTATCCATATGGACCTTACCCATATTACCCTCAAAATAATTTTGGGCCAATGAATCCAAATAATCCAGGATTTAATAATAATGGCAACCCTTACCAACCAAAAGATAACAACAACAATAATAATCCCGATGGTTGAAACGACATTAGATAATTAACTCTGATTCCAAATATATCTCTAACCAAATCTTTCCTATTGGAAAGATTTTTTATTTCTCTTCACAAACCAAAATCTCTAAACTTTCTCATTTCGTTAATAAACGTGATTTTTTAAAAAAATTTAATTTGTTTCTTGAGACATTAATTATTAATTAATCGTTTTACTTTTCTTGTGTATGTTTCAAGTTTCTGTAAAAAAATAATGTTATATTTAAAATATGGACAATTTAATGAATAAACCTAACAAACATGTAAAAAAAGCGCAACAAGCTTTCTCAACTTATATCAAATCAGTTATTGGATTAAGTTCTATATCCATAATTTTTGGGATAGTTATTGCTGTTTTCCTTGGTTTAGCCATTTGATCTTCAGTTAACTTAAGTAATGCTGAAACAACATACGTTTATGCGACAAATGTAACTAATGGTGTAAGTCATTGAAATGATATTTATGGACCACAAACCACTAAAACTGAAGTGGAAGATTTTATCCATCGTTTATCAAGACAAACCGATAACTTCTGAATTATCGTTGTAGTACTTGGTGTAATTAATTTTGGTTTAAAAATTAGTAATGCTATTTTTGCTTCTAGAGCTAATACTTGATTATTAAAACATAACCATTTAAACCACGATGGCAAAGTAATTTTTATCTGTTCAATTGTTGCCGTCTTTATTTTCCCAATTATTCTACAAGCGGTAGCATTAGGATTTGCTAGTGCATTATTAGTCAAATCTGGTGGTGAAGAATGATCTGATGATTTTGGACCAATTAAATTTAATATTCGTCCTCGTGGCAAACACGGACATTATCCATATTATCCACAAAATCACCATTGATTCGATAAAATCAGCCATTCGCGTTCAACAAAGAGACCTAAATCTGATGTTCAAACCAACGATACAGAAACACAAAAAAATTAATATTTCTTATTTTCAAACCAGATAATCTCTCTTTAATGAGAGATTTTTTTCTGCCGGTTATATACTTATATTTATGGATAATTTTCAAAATAACCCCACATGAAATAATTATTACAATCCTGAAACTACAAACTTTCGTAATCATTTAAAAAAAGTAATTAAATTAAGTGCATCTTTAATTATTCTTAACATTGTCTGAATAGTTATTTTAATTATTAACTGCGTTTGAAACGTAGAGCAAAAATCAAACGGACAAATAGACTACGCTACACAACAAACATTAATTACTTGAATTTGCATGTTAATTACCAAACTTGCACTTTCTATTGGTAATGCTGTTTACAGTTCTAAAGTAAACGATTACTTAAACAAATGACAATGCGTTGACCAAACAAGCGGAAAAGTAATTTTTATCTGTTCAATTGTGGCAATCTTTATTGTCCCAATTACATTAAATGCCGTTATTCTAGGATTTGCTTGCAATCTAAACAGCAAATGAAATAATGGTACTTTAGGATTCAAATTGAATCCAGGAACTCCTCCAGGATTTAATCCTTATTCTGGTGGTAATGGTGGACCTAACACTCACGACAGTGACTATTTAAGCCAACCGCATGATTTTAAAAACGAATAAATATATTTCATAATCTAACCAAACATAGAAAGAAAAAAACTACGATTTGGCCATTAACTTATGGCTAAACGTAGTTTTTCTTTGTTAAATTTTAGTAATTAAAAATCAAATAAACTCATTTGGTTGCTTTCACTCAATGAATCTAAAACTTTGTAATCTTTTAGAGTTTGAATGTGAGTTTTCGTGATTTTTGTCCGTTTAGTTAAATCTTCAATTGAAGTAAACGGCGCTTCTTTTCTAGCTTGTACGATAGATTCAGCAACAGATAAACCTAAACCATCTAATGATGAGAACGGACAGTAAATCGCTTTTTCTTCCTTATCAATTACAAAGGTATCGATTTCAGATTTTTCTAAATCAATCATTTTTAAAGTGTAGCCCCGAGCATACATTTCTAACGCAATTTCATAAATTGGTAATAAATCTTTATCTTTGTTAGATACAGTCCCTTTAGTCTTAGGATTATTTAGTAATTTAGAAATTTCTAAATATCTTTCTTTTACTGCAGAATAACCGGCTGTCATAACTTTAACATCAAAGACTGGTGGACGGATTGAGAAGTAAGTTGCATAGTATTCTAATGGGTAGTTGATTTTGTATCACGCAAATTTTCAGGCGTGCATTACATAAGCTGTGGCGTGGGCTTTCGGGAACATATATTTAATCTTGTTACATGATTCAATGTATCATTCCGGAATCTTGTTATCCCTTAACACCGCTTGCGCTTCTGGTTTAATTTGTTTACCCTTTCTTACATCTTCCATGATTTTGAAAGATAATAACGGTTCAATACCGTGGTTAATTAAATACACCATGATATCATCCCGACAACCAATTACGTCTTTTAAAGTTTTACCTGAATCAATTAATTCTTTCGCGTTACCTAACCATACATCGGTACCGTGACTTAATCCTGAAATTCTGATTAAGTCAGCAAATGATTGTGGATTAGTGTCTTTTAACATTTCTCTAACGAATTTGGTACCGAACTCAGGAATACTAATCGCTCCTGTTGTTTCACCCAATAAGTCGTCAGGAGTAATGCCTAACGCTTCTAATGAATTAAATAAACTCATAGTTTTAGGATCGTTGTTAGGAATATCTTTTTCATCCACACCCGTTAGGTCTTTCAGCATTCTTAAAGCGGTCGGATTATCGTGCCCTAGAATATCAAATTTTAACAAGTTATCGTGAATGTATTCGAACGCGAAGTGAGTAGTATATCAGTCTTGAGTGGTATCATCGGCCGGGTAATTATACGGTGTGAAATCAAACACTGACATATCTTCTGGGACTACAACAATCCCACCAGGGTGTTGTCCAGTAGTTCTTTTTACATCTTGACACTTAATAGCGTATCTTTCTACTTCTGCGTTAGTTGCGTCTTTTTCAATTTCTTCAAAGTAAGCTTTTACATTCCCGAATGAAGTTTTTTCTGCAACGGTACTAATCGTTCCCGCTCTAAAGGCTTTAGATTCTCCAAACATTTCTTTAATAAAGTTATGAGCCTTGTTTTGGTACACCCCAGAGAAGTTCAAGTCAATATCTGGAACTTTGTCTCCGTTGAAACCTAAGAAAGTTTCGAACGGGATTTGGTGTCCTTCACCACTCATCATTTCACCACATTTAGGACAAACTTTATCTTGTAAGTCAAAACCATCTTCAAATTGTAATTTATCGATATCAAAATCACTGTATTTACAATGTTTACATAAATAGTGCGGTGGTAAAGCGTTTACATCGGTAATGTTTAAGAAAGTGGCCACTAGTGAAGAACCTACTGACCCTCTCGAACCAACAACATAACCATCTTTAATAGATTTTTCTACTAGTAAGTGAGAAATTCAGTAAACTACTGCATACCCATTACCAATAATTGAGTTTAGTTCTTTTTGAATTTGCTTTTCCACAATTTCAGGTAAATTTTCCCCATAAATTCTGTGCGCATTATCATAAACCGTTTGAGTAACTTTGTCGTTTACGCCATCAATGTGTGGTGGATATAATTTCTTTTTTAATGGTTCAATACCCATGTCAATTTGACTTGCAATTTTTTGCGTATTGTTAATAACAATATCTTGAATTAATTGGCCATCATTTAAGAAACTAAATTCTTCTAGCATTTCATCTGTAGTTCTGAAATGGGCTACTGGACCACAATTATATTTATAGAATCTGTGTTTTCTTCTGTTCAATACTGGAATATGAATATACACTTCATGGTATTGTTCTTCTACCGGATCTAAGTAGTATGCATTCGATACTGCAATCACATCTTTTTGCGCTTTTTGTGCAAACTTAATGATTCTTTCTAATGCGATTTCTACTTCATGTGGTTTGATATTTAAAGCTTTAATTTCGTGTTGCAAGCCACTGACAGGTGCAATAGTGATGAAATCATATTTAGCAATTGTCGTTTCTAAAATATGGTCATCTTTAGAAATGGCAGCATTTAGAACATCTGATTCAATTGGTGAATTGGCCACCAATAAGTTATCTCTAAATTTTAATAAATCACTTTCAAATAAAGTAGGTCTATCAAAGAATTGTTTTGAGTGAGATAGTGATACTAATTCGTAAATATCTCTAATACCAGTTTGGTTTTTAGCGTACACTAACACAAAATCACCACGTGATTTGCTTCTCAAGTTCTTGTTTTGTAACACTTGGTTAATTTCGTTAATTTTATGACAACCTAATTCGCTTAAACGGTTGATGAATACGTTTCAAACATCAGTTAAAACTTTAGCATCGTAATCCGCTCTATGGGCGTCTTCACGGTCGTAAGTAATCTTATTTTTCTTACAGATGTATTCTAGAGTGTTAGATTTATATCCTTCATTGATAGCTCTAGAAATTACCATGGTATCGATAATTGGGTTAGTTAATAACGGCAATCCGTATTGTTCTAATTTCGTATTTAAGAACGTAAAGTCGAAGTTAATCCCGTTGTGAGCAACTAACGGATCATCTTTGATGTAATCTACAATCATTTGTAAACCAGTTTTTTGGTCTACGGCATTTTCTACATCCTTAGCAGTAATCGATGTTAATTCAGAAATTTTTGGCGTAATTGCTTTTGTCGGTTTAATGAAAAATTGTTTATTTTCTACGACAACATTGTTTTCGTAAACGACAGCCCCGAATTCAATCACATCTTCGTTTTGTGCGTATAAACCAGTGGTTTCCAAGTCAAAGACAATGTATCTTGTATTCAATAGTGGTTTATCAGATGGATTTAATACTGCTGGAATTTCATCAGGTAATTTTTCAAATTCAATCCCGTAAATTGGTTTGATGTTGCTACCCTTTAAATTTTTCATAATTTCAGGGAACATTTGCACGTTATATCTATCTGTAATCGCTACAGCAGAATGACCATAATCAGTTACCTTTTTAATTAAATCACTTGCACTAATTAAACCATCAAACGCCGTCATCTTACTATGAACACAGAATTCCACTCTTTTGTTTTCGTTAAGATCACTACGTTGTGATTTTTTAGAATTAATTTTGCTTCATTGTCTCAACTTACCAGATAGTTGAATTTTGCCATCATAACTGTAGTTTTCTAAGTTGATTTTCATTCTGATTCAGTCGCCCACTTTGATGTCATCTAAGTCAGTTTGGGCATCAGCTTTAGCATACTGTTTCACAAAAATCGATGAAGTGTAATCAGTTACACCAAATGTGAATAATAAACTACCACTTCTTAAAACATCTTTTTTCACGGTGAAGATTTCACCTTCAATGACAGCTGTTTGGTCTTCGGCTACTAATTTAGCAATTGCTGTAGCTTGGTCTTTAAAACTAGGTTCATATTTACTTGAATATGATGTCTTGTACGGTGTAGGTTGTTGTTTTTGTTGTTCCAAGTGTTGTTTTTCTGCTTTAATTGCAGCTTCTTGGTATTTCATTTGTTGTTCTTTTAACACTTGGTGGTACTCTTCATTCAATTCGTATTTCACTTCTTGCAAGTAAACGTATAACGCTTCATTAAAATACTGAATTAGTTTATTTTGTACCTTTAATCATTCAGATTTTTCGTTTTCTGTAATGTAACGAATTACTAAAGTGTTTTTATCAAATAAAAAATCGTTCCGTGTTCAAGCTTTTAATAATATTTGTGCATCCACAGTCTTTAAAAAACTGTGCACATAAATTTGAATTAATTCCCGGTCCAGTTTTTCTAATTCAATTTGAATGTTGAATTTTAGACCGTTGTTCCGTTGGTTAAAATCGTAAATCTTTTCGATTAATCCGATTCTTAATCCTCCGTTTAAAAATAAAGAGATAACAATGTCAGTACCTTCACGGTAGTAATCACAGTCACGAACATTGGCTAAAATCTCTTGGACTTCAAGATTATCAAACTTTTGTACTGACGCTAATACTGAGGGTAATTTATGCATATTCATCTCCTTTAATTATTGAAAATATGTACTTTGTAATTCCTGTACGATTTGTTTGTGTAGGTTTTCTAAATCGTTTCATGTATTCACAACTATATTACGATATTTTTGAATATATTGTTGAATAATTGCTGTGATGTCATTAAAACCAATTTGGGCATTCTTAAACAGTTCAATTACGAAATCATTAACGGTGTTAATAATAATGCCTAAAGTGTGATTTTTTTGGGCCACTACTTCATAAGCTCAACTAATTGGTAATCATTGATTTGGATCAATTTCTGCAAAAGTTAAGTTTAAATGCTTGAAAGATAACGGCTGAATTTTAGGTGCTTGTTTGTTAAATTCGTGCAAGGCTAAATCAATTGCAATCTTCATATCCGGTGTGGACATGTTAGCAAACACTGAATTATCTTGAAATTCGATTAAAGAATGGACCACGGATTGTGGATGGTATAACGCGGTAATTTCTTTATTTGGAAATAAATAACCAGCTTCAATAATTTCAAAGCACTTATTAATTAATGTAGCAGAGTCAATTGAAATTTTGTAACCCATACTTCAATTGGGGTGTTTGATTGCTTCGGCAAAAGTTTTTTGTGCCTTTTCTTCAGCGTTTAAATGATAGAACGGTCCGCCAGAACAAGTGATATAAATCTTTTGTACCCGCGTTGGATCAATAGCGTTCAGTTGGTATAAGCTAGAATGCTCGCTATCTACTGGATATAACGCTACTTGTGGATGAGCTTTTAATAAATCCATCAAAAGTTTACCACCCACTACTAAAGACTCCTTGTTAGCCAAAGCTAAATCAACGTCTTTTTCAATCACCAACTTTGATAGATATACGCCGTCAAAACCAACGACGCAGTTTAGTACTAAATCTGGTTGAGTTTTATCTAATAATTCGTCATAACTAAAAACAGTATTTAGCCCACTGTTAGATGGACTAAATACTTCTAATGACGGAAATTGTGCCAAGATGGCACGCATCTTGTCACAATTTTTGTTAAAACTGACACCAACGAGTTCACAGTCCGCCAAACAACTTAATGCTTGGGTGCCAATCGAACCGGTCACTCCTAAGATAACAACTTTTTTCATAATTTAATTATTAAAGAACACTACAGTTTTTGCTGCTAGAGCAATGAAGAAACTTAAAACAAAGTAGAAACTAATCACGACAGAATGTGAATCGATTCTATCAATAATTCCTCCATGTCCAGGAATTAAGTTACCGTAGTCTTTAATTCTATATTTTCTTTTAAATCAACTAAAAGCTAAATCCCCAAAGACACTTAATAAGCAAATGCCGATAGTAATAAAGAACATTGATACTCATCAGTATGGTTTATTAGCCATTTGGTTGCTATTGATATAGCTAGTAGCGTGTTGGAATTGTACTCCTAAGATTTGTGATAAGACATCAGGAGTGTGTTTAATGAAAGAGAATCCTAATAAAATCAATAAACCACAACCAACAGTAACTACTAAACTAATTCCAAAACCTTCTCAAGTTTTTTTCGGACTAATTTTTGGTGACATTTTGTGTTTTCCAAACATAACCCCACCGAAGTAAGCGAAAATGTCTGAACCAAACACAAGCAACATTAATCATAATAATGTTAAGAAACCTCTCGTTAGCATAAAGAAGTAGGTTCCTAAGAAGAATCCAGAAACTACCCCAGTTAGAAGGTTTAGAATTACTCAGTTTTTAAAATTAATAATTCCGTATACTGCAAGCAAGATTGTTGTGTTAATTACTACAAACACAATTGCTGCAGCTAAAGTAATTGCAAAGATATTAGTAATTGTAATTGGAATATAGAATGTTCCAATCGGCAAAGAAATATAACCGTAATATTTTAAGAAATAAACTAAGGTTGGAGCGTACACCAACACAATCATATTTATCAATACTACAAGATATGGAATTGCTTTAAATTTAAAGAAAATATTACAAATTTCTTTGGCTGCTACGAAAATTAACGGTAGCAAGAAAATTAGAAATAACCAGCCGCAGATGGTTTGACCCAAGGTGTTAATTGGTGACCAACCACTGACTCTATCTGCCAGCACCCCCAAAATATATAAGACCACCAAAAAGACAACCATTACCAAAGAAGAAGTTACTCTTTGTTTCATAGTTCTTTTTGCGGACTTTGATAAATGGTTTGCTTGGACTTTTAACAAAATTATAATCCCCCGAAACGTCTTGAACGTTCTTTATAGATCTCGATATCGTGTTTTAATTCTTCAAGATCATATTGTGGTCAGTAAACTGGTGAGAAAATCAGTTCAGCATAACTTAATTCTCACAACATAAAGTTACTAATTCTTTGCTCACCACTAGTTCTAATTAATAAGTCTAATGGTGGTAAATCGTATTTATTGATTGCTTCGTTTAGTGAATCAATCGTAATTTCTTTTTCTTGTGTAACTAATTTATTAGCTGCATCAACAATTGCTAAACGACTGCTGTAATTAAACATAATTTGGACAGTCATAGCTTTACAGTTTTGAGTTTTTTCCATTAAGTTTTTAAAACCTAAAGTAATTGTTGAACTCAAGTTCCGGCTTTGACCGTTTCAAACAAATCTCACATTATTATCTAAAAATCATTTTAAAGTGTCTGGATTAGTTAAATTGTCTTCCACTAACTTCATAATGTGATTTACTTCTAGTGTAGGTCTTGATCAGTTTTCTGTTGAAAAACAGAAAAAACTTACACACGGAATGTCTAAATCTAAACAGTCATGTACGATGTCTCTTAAAGCTTCTGCACCCTTTAAATGACCGTAAGTTCTAGGCATGCCTTTTTCTTTAGCTCAACGGCCGTTGCCATCAACGATAAACGCAATATGGTTTAAACAACAATTTTCCATTGTAATCAAACGACCAAATTAAATAGTCATGATTTCTTTTTCACGTTTAGCTAAAGCTTCTTCAATATCTTTATTGATTGCTTTAGTCATAGTATCTAATTGTGTTTGGAAGTATTTTTTATCGTCTTCAACTGCAGTAGCATCTTTTTTGAATAAATCTTGGATGTCTTGACGTGCACGTCTTACTTTAACTTTTGCATCTTCTGAGATACTCTTAGCTTTTTTTACAAGATCTTTTCTTGCAGCTTCAGTAGGAGCAGCAAAAGTAATTCTAATTAAGTCAGCGTCTACTTGTGGGTTAACACCTAAGTTAGCACCATTAATAGCACCAGCTAAATCTTTTAAAATTGATTTGTCGTAAGGCTTGATAATTAAAGTTCTTGCATCAGGAATACTAATGTTTGCCACTTGAATAATTGGCATTTCTTCACCGTAAGCTTCAACTAAAATACCATCAAGGATTGCAGGAGTTGCTCTTCCCATTCTTAACTTACCGAATTCGTGTTGCATTCATTCGATAATTGGTTCAACTTCAGTGTTGAATGCTGATTCATAATCTTTTCAGTTAATCATAAATTATTTCCTCGTTTTATCTATCTACTAATAATTGTAGTTTTAATTTCATGTTTCATTGCTTTAACAAATGAATTTGGTTCATCAATATTGAAAACAACGATTTCGACATTGTTATCTTTACATAAAGTTAAAGCGGAATGATCCATAATGGTTAAGTTTTTTTCTAAAACTTCACTGTATGTTAATTTATCAAATCTTTGTGCATTTGGGTTTTTTAGTGGGTCAGAGTCGTAAACGCCATCTACACCATTTTTACCCATTAAAATCATGTCTGCACTAATTTCAGAAGCTCTTAAAGCTGCTCCTGAGTCAGTTGTAAAGAAAGGAGAACCAGTACCGGCTACAAAGATACATACAGTATCGTTGTCTAAAGCTTGTTTTACGTTTCTGATACAGAATTCTTCACAAATTTTGTTCATAGAAATAGCACTATAAACTTCTGTAGGAATTGCGTTTTTTAAAAATACGTTTTTAATTAACAGACCGTTCATAACTGTAGCTAACATACCAATGTAGTCAGCATTATTTCTATCTAAGTCAAAATCTTTAGCTACGTTACCTCTAAAGATGTTGCCACCACCTACAACTAAACCAATTGAATAATCTTGTGATAATTCTTTAACTTGGCTCGCTAGGTTTTGAATTTTTTGTAAATCGAATGATGAGCTTTCGCCCTTTAAAGAAGCACCAGAAACTTTAATTAAAATTCTTTTTTTCATATTTTATTTAGGACACTATAAAAATGAAGAAAGGGTTTTTAGTCACTCTTTCTTCATATTTATCAAATATTAAATTATTTTTGACCCATTTGTTCTGCTACTTCGTCAGCAAAGTTTGAAACTTTCTTTTCAATACCTTCACCTAAAACGATGTTAATCATCTTAATAGCTGATGCACCGTTTGATTTTAAGTATTCAGCTACTGTCATTGATGGTTCTTTAACGTATGGTTGAGAAACTAAGCAAACTTCTTTTAATAATTTGTTAACTCTACCGTCAACAATTTTGTTTAAGAATTCAGCTGGTTTGTTTGATTCAGCTTTAGTTTGTTCAACAATGATTTCTCTTTCTTTG
This sequence comes from Ureaplasma ceti, assembly GCF_040369755.1. Lineage (NCBI taxonomy): Bacteria > Bacillati > Mycoplasmatota > Mycoplasmoidales > Mycoplasmoidaceae > Ureaplasma > Ureaplasma ceti. The sequence continues at coordinate 202,951 of NZ_BAABQM010000002.1, forward strand.
TTTAATCATTCTTGGTCAACTTCAGTTTCATTTACATATTTAGGGTTCATTGCAGCGATGTGCATTGCAATGTTAGTTGCTACTTCTCTGTCTACTTTACCTTCTAATAAAACAGCTGTAGCTACTCTGTTATTCATGTGAGTGTAAATACCAATTGTTTGGTTGTCGTTAGCTTTTAAGATAGCACCACGACGGAATGCAATTTTTTCACCAATTTTTGCTGTTAAGTCTTGAGCAGCGTCTTCTAAGCTAACACCGTTAATTTTTAAGTTAGCGATTTCTTCAGAAGAGTTTGCTTCTTTTAAAGCACCGTCAATAATTTCGTTAGTGTATTTAACGAAGTTTTCGTTTTTAGCAACGAAGTCAGTTTGACAGTTAACTTCTACTACAACAGCTTTGCAGCCACATTGTGATAATTTTGCTAATGCTAAACCTTCAGCAGCGATAGCGTTAGCTTTCTTAGCAGCTTTAGCTACACCGTTTTTTCTTAATCATTCAACAGCTGATTCAACATCATCATTTGATTCTTTTAAAGCTTTCATACAGTCGCTCATTCCAGCTCCTGTCATAGCACGTAATTGTTTAACTAATTCAGTTTTACTTGCCATAAAATTCTCCTTTTTACAATATATTTGTAAGCAAAAATATAGAAATATCTTATTAATTATAAGATAATAAATTATAAAAATAAAAGTTATTAAACTATAACATTTCTTCTAAGAATTTTACAAACAAAAATAAAAAAATGCTATTAATTTGTGGAATCAGTTTAGAGAATTTGTTGACACATAAAAACCTTCATAAGTTCTACAAAACTTATGAAGGTTCTGTTTTTATAAATCGTTACTAATTCATTTGTTAATTATTTAGTTTTGTTTCATTGAATACTAAAGAATTGGTTGCTTGACGCTGTACTTGCTTTTTTGAATAAAGCTGTTAATGCACTAGCATAAGCTGGATTATAGTAGTTAGCATATTTTCTACCAGCTTGAATATAGAAGTATCTACCACAATCCGTTAAGGCTTGATCTTCATGACCTTTAAAATATGAGAAGTAATCAGTACCACGTGGTCATTCTACTAAAGCTACATAATTATTACTTCTGTGGATGCTAAAACCAGATTGTACTTGTCCTAAAGGACCGTATCAGCTTCAAGTTGGGTCAAGCGTTAATCATGTTCCTAGGCTTGGAATTCAAGCTTGGGTTCAAGCGTGGTCAATAATCCCGTACATTGAATTTAATCCAGCTGGATCTAAAGCATCACCATAAATTACTCTAGATACAATTCCAGAGTCACTTAACATGGTTGCAGCTAACATAGCAAAGTTGCCACAAATACCTTGTAAATGTTGGAAAGTGCCGTTAACAGTATGTCCATAAGTATATTTGAAGGTATACTTCATGTTTTGACTCACTCATTCTTCAATCGCTAAAGCTTTATTTAAGTCTGAAGCGTAACCAGTTGTAATTTGTTGTAATACTTTTTTAAAAGTTGCGTCCGGATTATTGAAGTTAGAATGCATACCACCCATTTCTAATGAACCACGACCACCAAATCCAACAAAGCCATCACCACCGTAAGTGAAGGTATGTTTAAATCAATCAGGATTACCTCATTGATCATTAATGTCTCTTTGGTTTGGTGAAATCAATGATTTAATTCCTTCGCTATTAATAGATAATTTAATACATCATAATTTTTCTTTAGCTTTTGTAGCAGCATTAGTAGTTTCTTGCGTTGTTGAACCGTAAGAAATTAACTTAAAGTTACTATCAATATTTTTTACATTAATTCCTTGAGTTTGAATTTCTAATGTTTCATTATCGCTATAAGGTAAGCCGTTAATAAAACTTTCTAACTTAGAAATTGATTCACCTTTAGTTCATTGGCAAGTATATTTTGCACCATTGATAATAATGTTTAATAAACCTTTATCAGCAAAAGTTGTTTTAGAATCGAGTCCTTTAGGTAAATCGTTTTGAGCGTAAAGATTTTCGAAACTTGGGAAGCCAGTTCTACTTTGTGAATTTCAAACATACATTTTGTTGCTAAAGCCATTAAATAATACATTAAAGGCAGTAGAACCTTTTTTACCATTACTAGCAATTGTTGGCACATTCATACCGATTGCACTGTCTAATGGATTAAAACCTGTTACATGTTGATTGAAAATACCAACGTTAGCAATGTTCAATGTTACTAAATTAGTTTGTGCTTGTTGATTTGTAGAACTAATGTTTAGCTCGAAGTCTCCGTTAGAATCACTATGCAATTCATGTTGTTTACCTAAATAACTAATAGTAATTGTTTTATTAGGTAAAGTAGTTCCACTTAATTGGACTTGACCGTCACGGTAGTAACAGTTTTTAATGTAGTAACAATTATGCATTTGATGTAAACCGTCTGGTTTAATCACAAAGTAAGTCATCATGTTATTTACTGATGTTCATGCAAACGGAATTTGTTCGTAAGTATTTAAATCCTTTAAATTCATTCCTGGTGTATAGTTAGTTGAAATGAAACTTGAACCATTATGTCAGAAGACAGTTTGTTTCAATCCAATAATATCACCGTAATTAAATTTGGCTCCGTTTAACACTTTGCTCATTTCTTCTGAAACAAAAGTATCACCTTTATAAGTTTTATTAATGATAGTTTGATTATTTTTTGGACTGTAAATATATATGTTTAGGTTTTGTCCTTTATTAAATAATCAGCCACCTTTAAAGACTTTAGACTCTAAAGTCATGGTTTTAGTGTTGAAACTAATCAATCCACTCACACCATTTCAAGCATTTTTAAAACTAATGCAAGTTTTAGCTAACGAAGTTGCTTCAACTGGTGTAATATCTTGCTTATTAATTTCTTTGTACGGCGCTTGTTTTACTGGTTCTTCAATTTGTTTACTAAATTTTTTATCAGCATTTACAATTGTAAATTCATTATCGTACGCTGTAGCGTTAGACAGATATGAAGTGATAACTCATTGTCTTTGTACAGAACTATAAGAATAAACTGCACCATTTTGAATGATAGTTTGCACTCCATCAGTCAATAAACCCGCATTGTTTAACGTTCCGAACGGAGCTCTCATTCAATCTTTGTATCAAGTGGTTTGAGGTGGTAAATAAATTGTGGCGTTTCTACCAAAACAGTTACCGACAAACGCATTAATACCTAAGTTTTTTAAAAATTTTGGTAATTTTACTTGCGTTAAATTGTTGTTAGCGAAAGCATAGTTACCAATAGTTTGTAGACTATCTGGTAATACAACACTACTCAACTGTTGGTTGTAAAAAGCTCCGGCGTTAACAGTGGTTACAAAATATAAATGGTTTTGGTAGCTTACTGTACTAGGAATTTCTAAATTTGGAGTAGCATTGTTTGCACTAAACCCCGTAATAGAAACTGTTTTACTTGTTGTAATTTCGTAAGTAAATAATCCGTTAACAAAACTGTGACCAATGTTAGCTTGTTGCGCATTATTCATTACATTTACAGTACTATTTTGATTTAACAGTTTAGAGTGATTTTTATTATTACTGAAGATTACAGTTGGAGTAATTACAGTTGTCGCTAAAATTGCTACGCCTAAAGTACTAGCGATAATTTTGTTAGTTTTTTTCATAATTTACTCCTTATTTAATTACTGAACCATTTGAAACATTCACTGTTCAAACAGGACTCTTAGCTGTATGTGTAATGGCACCAATCTTGTAAATGACTTCACATCAAACTTGGTAACTCTTTAATTCAGTTGGATTATTAATTAATTGTGATAAGTCTGCAGACGCTTTATTAAAACTTAATTTTGTAGCGGTTGGTTGCCCCACTTCTTGAACATATCAAACATATTCAAAATGCGGTTGGTTACCAACATTGGCAATCTTTGGATCTGGATTTAACGTTGTACTACTTAATTTATTCTTTGTTAAGTTATATGTTGTAGCGGTTTGGTTTCATGAAACTGTTTGTACTTGATTTAAATAGAAGTTTGGTAACAATGAGTTTAAATAATTCAATTGCAATCCGGTATGGTTGGCATTAGTTGGTAAATCTCAGTATCAGAACGGAATAGTGTGGTTAGCATCTTTCTTGTAACCTCATTGATTCATGTTATCAGTTACTGTATCATTCATTAAAGTTTTATTGGTTTTAGGATTTAATAATTGTAAACCAAATGGATTTGGCGTTGCATGTTGGCCATCTGTATTAATTGTTTCTTCAGACACTCATTTAGGGTTCAATAACTCTAAACTATTTAAACCTTCATCATTTACGGTATAAGCAATGTTATCTTGCGTAAATGGTAACGTTCATATTAATTCTGTTCCTACTGGAATAGCCACAACATTAGAACCACCCATTAATTTCAACGGAATTTTATTGTTTGCCGTTAATTGTAGATAATGGTCTTTTGTATAATTTCAAGTCAACGATAAATTAGCAAAAATTTTATCAAATTCTTCGTTAGAATTAGCCCCTTTAATTCTGTAATTAAAAATCATGTCACTAAAGGCAATTTTAGTTAACGTATTGGTTTCATTAAATGAATCCGTTAAGAATTTTGTTAAACCACCATAATTTTTAATTCATTTTTCACTCTCTTGTTGGTATTGAGTTTGTACATTTGCTGGCATTGGGATGAAAATGTGAATTTCATTAGAAATTAAAGAATGAATTCTTCAGTTGTTATTACAAATGATGGTTGCTCTAATTGCTGTAGCTACATAACTTTTTGTCATGTAATCTAAACTAAAAGCGTCTGAACTACTAGTGTTAGTTTGCTTAATAGTTTTTCATTCCCCCGAATTAAATTCTTGTCAAATTACTTCTGTATAAGGATTCTTTTGAAAATTAATTGTTTCGTTCTGTGGAGTTACTGTGAATTTAATGGTTTCATCTAAATTAGCCTGCACAGTAACTTGATTATTCTTAGTAGATGTCGGCTTATTTACAACCATGTTTAATTTAAAATTAGCAGTTGGTGTTACGTTTAAATTTACAACATCAGAGACAATACTTTGGTTTGGATTATCTTTGTTGGTAATGATTAATCTATAACTTACACCGTAATAAGTGTTTTGTGTGTTAACGGTATAATTAGCTGCATTACCATCCTTTGTAACATTTTGTCAAACATTATTGGTAGTCAAAGCACTTAATTCTTGTCATTGGTAAGTACAATCTTTAAAGTTGATATTAGAATTGCTGGTTGCAACACTTAACTTTAAAGCTTGATTAGGGTTAGTGTTAATGACGTCCGTCGCTAATTTACCATTTACATCTAACTTACAATCACCCAAAGTTTTTGTTGTTAATGTGATTGAATTTGAATAACTCACTTTTTTCGTAGTAGTTGAAGTTACTTCTAAACGGTATTGGCTATATCCGATATCAGCATTAGTTACAGTTAATTGATTATTTGTGGCTCCAGCGATATTTTGTCAAACACCGTTAATATATTGTTGTCATTGGAAAGTTACACCTGTGACTTGTGCGTCTAATAATTGTAATTTTACATTTTTAACCTGACGGTAAACTTGAGTTAGTGCCGGCTTGTTATCTTGGTAAACACCAATTGCATAAGGATTAGTACTTGCTACATAGAAAATTTTACTTGTAGTGTTATAAGTTTTTTCGTTAGTTTGAATACTAAAACTTACACTATATTGCGATCATTCATTGTTGTAAGATAAATCATTTAACACAGTTAATAAGTTAAATTTATTAGCCATCAATGTAGGTAACGCTTGTACATCAATTGCGTATTGATAATTAGTAAATCCGTTACCATTTACCACTAAATTCACTTTAGTAATATCTGTAGGGATTGCTTGTTCATCATTTCAAGTCAAACCGATATTTGCGTGTTGATTGTCTAAAACCGTTTGTTGAGCATTAAATAATAGTTTATTGTTTAATACTGCTGGATTTTGGTGTGGCTTAGTAGGTTTGGCATGAGTATTATGTGAAGAAGTAGTATTATCTTTAGGAAAATCTTTATTACCACTATTATTAATATTTTCCGAAACTGTACTGCCGCATGATGTTAAAGCGATAGGAGTAGCAACAACTACTGCTGCTAAACCTAAAATACCAAATATTCATTTTTTCTTCATTAATTAGTTAGATCCTTTCGAGATATTTATTGTTCAGTTTTGAAATTACAATTAATCTAAATTTCCGTAGACTTGTTTTAATGTTTGTAACACCAAATTAGTTTGGTATTGCACATTTTCATTTTTTTCAGACAATAGTTGAACGGTTTCGTGATTAAATGTATTACCCGTTAAAACACAATAGTCTTGTTCCAAATTAAAAATTTGTCGATTACTCTTAATCAAACCGTCTAGCATTAAATAATTACCTAAACTTAAAGCAGACAAAGTATTTACGCCTCGTTGTAAATTTACTTCGCAAACGTTAGGTAAATAAAGTTTTTCTGCTATTGACTGTTGAGATAATTCCATTCCCAAATTAATAGACACAGAATATAAATTATGTTGCTTTCAAATTAAGCAAACATTAGCGCTACCGCAACTAATTAGTAATGCATTTTCGAAATTATTGATTTTTAAATACAACATTAAAATTAATAAATCTAAACCGATTTCAGCTTTATTAAATTCATCGGATAGATTTAATTTACTTAAAATTTCTGTTGTTGTAATTAGGTGAATTTGTTTATATTGTTCAGCAAGTTGTTCCAAAATCTCTTGTAAAACAACATTATTGTTCATTATGTATATAAAATTATTGTTTTGTGCAAGTTTAATAATTTGTTGTAAGTTATCCTTACTAACTGAATAAATTTGTAAATCATGTTCTGAGGACATGATTTTTATATTTGTGTAACCAATGTCTACATAAAATTTCATAATTACATTAATTTTATATAAATAATACATTTTTGTTAAATTTGCTTCGTATAGAATAAAAAAACACCTCTAAAAGAGGTGCTTTATTATAAAGTGGTGCGCATGAAGAGACTTGAACTCCCACTCCGTAAAGAATCAGATCCTAAGTCTGACGCGTCTGCCTGTTCCGCCACATGCGCATGGTGCTCCGTAAGGGGTTCGAACCCCCGACCCACTGATTAAGAGTCAGTTGCTCTGCCGACTGAGCTAACGGAGCGTATAAATACTAATAAAAAATTATTAGTATTGTAATAAAATGCTACAAATTAGTCATACTAAATCGTAGCATTTTTAATATGATTTAAACATGGTGCCGACTATAGGAATTGAACCCACAACCTACTGATTACAAGTCAGTTGCTCTACCTATTGAGCTAAGTCGGCAGATGGTGGAGTGTGAGGGGCTCGAACCCCCGACCCTCTGCTTGTAAGGCAGATGCTCTCCCAGCTGAGCTAACACTCCATATGTTGACGAACTATCATCAACAATATTTAAAGATGGTGACTCGTACGGGATTCAAACCCGTGAATGCACGCGTGAAAGGCGTGTGTGTTAAGTCGCTTCACCAACGAGCCATGATGGCGGCCACAGTAAGGATCGAACTTACGACCAACCGGTTAACAGCCGGTTGCTCTACCGCTGAGCTATGTGGCCATGGCTTGTTATCACTATCTTTATTTAATAACAACATATAAAGTGTATCAAAAAAATAACGTTATTGCAACATTTTTTTAAAAATTTTTTTATTTTTTTTAAAAAAATATTTTTTTACTGCTTATTTTGCTTTTCCCTACTATATATATGTATATTATTTTTAATTTAATTATTAGTAATTTTAGTGCTATTAATGAACAAAAATATATGAAAAGCCTATTTTTTAACCAAAAAATAAATTTATTAATGAATAATTTCTATTTTTCTGTTGTTTATTTGAAAAACACTAATAAAAAGTTGGAAGAATATTTTACATTAATTAATTGTTTAAACGGGCCTTACGAAAGAATAAATTATGTTTTTATTTAATAACTAAAATTACATATTAAAAAAATATAAATTTCTTATACCTTTTACAAATATTTTTTGTGTAAACAGTTTAAAATTAGCATGGTATATTAGACGAATTTTCAATAAAGAGGTATATGTATATGAAAATTAACAAAAAAGCTCTAGGAATAGGGCTTGGTATTTTTGCTACTGTAGCATTAATCCCTACACTTGCAGTTACACTAACATCATGTGGTAGTCCTGCAACTTCTACAACAAACGCTAAAGCGCCAAAAAATTTCTTTAACGCTTTAAACGACCCATACAAAGAATTAAATATGTTTGCGGCTACATTAGATGCAGCTCACGAACAATACTCACAACCAGCAGCTGCAAAACCAGTAAGCAATGGATTAGCAACTCGTGCAGCCGCAGAATCAGAAACTGCTCCAGCAGCTTCAGCATCAAGCGAAACATTTACACAAAGAGCTAAAAAAATTAACGATTCTCTTAGAAACTTTGTAACTAAATTAGCTGAAAGCAAATCTATTAAAGATTTAACAGACAAAAACAGTACAGTTTTATTCGTTAAAAATGACCGTGTATCTTGAAATGCTAACGGTAGCAACGATAACTCACGTTATAACGATTTCCAAATTGAACAACCAATTTTATACTCACAAATTTACTCAACTCCATCAGTAAAAGAATGTCCTGGTTTTGGTTTTAAATTCCCAACTCCACGTAATGATGAAGCTAACAAATTATTCGATGACTGATTCGAAATTGGCGCAAGTGACCAAGCACAAGGTTGAAAAGATTCAACTGTTGCTAAATTAACTGATGCCTTCCAAGGTACAGCTGATTTCGTATTCTATTTATACGATTCTAAAAACTTTAAGAGTGAAGCTGATGTACAAGCTTTCACAAAAATGATTTATGACCAAAAAGTGGGTTCTTCAAGTGAATTCAACGCTGGTAAATTAGTAAATCCAAACAGCCCTGTAAAACACGTTATTCCTTTAGATATCGAATGAATGTACAACGGTAACTGAGATGTAATGGGCCAATGAACAATGGATTACTTATTTGCTCAAATCTTTGCTAACATCAACACTGAAGGTGGAATTAACCAATTCTACAACTCAAGTGCATTTGACGTTAAAAACGGATCTATTAATACAGTAACTCCAGCTTTAACTGATAAAGCTAGTGCTGCTTCTCAAGATATTTTAAATATCGCAAACGAACAAACTTGAAGTCCAATGAAAGCTACTGAAGCTTTAAAAACAATTCGTCCTGTAAAACCAACTAAAGAAGAACAAGCTGTTATTGACAGAAACAAAGGCAAAAACGAAAAATTCATGACAACAATGTTCAATACTACAGGTTTATCATTAGCATTAGGTATTGCACCAGATAAAATTGTTTCTTATGATGCAAACGCTTCAATGGAACAATACCACAACTTATCATTATATTTAGCTGGTTACACTAGCAAAATTACAACAGCAAATGGAACTCAATCAAAAGATACATTTGTAGAAAATGCAACAACTAGTCAATTCTTATCATTATTAGATTCAAATAACGTTTATGCATTAGCTGACAACCGTGACTCATTCGGTAAAGGCAACACAACCGGAGAAGATTTAGCTCCATGACCATTAAAACAAACAGCTACTGAAACACAAGCACAAGGTATCCAATTACAACACGAAGATGTTGGTACTACTAGTGCTGTTAAAGGACACTGTATTCCAGTTTATACTGAAAGAAACGATACTGCATTCACTCAATATTCAGAAGCAGATAACAAAGACTTTAATTTACAACTTTGAAACACAGTTACTCAACAAGCAACAACTTACACTAGTTGAATTAATTCATTTAAAAAATAATCCAAGCTTAATTATTTAATGATTTCTGATTCAAACAGTAAGTTAAACAGTAACACTCATCGTTTAACTACTATTAAAGAAATTCAATTAAATGAAAAGAAGAAAAGGTTTTCAACTACTAGCGTTTTTAGTCTAAAAGGTTGAAAACTTTTTTTGCTTATCTTGGGTATTTGTGTAGCCTCACTTATCATGGTGGGGTTAATTGTTATGAGAGTATTTCACTCAGGATCACGTTGACTTGCTCCTGAAGAAATTGCTCCACATCAAATTTACTATAAGTCGCAAGTCTTATATGAAGCAGCTTGTATTTTAGCTGGTATCGGGTTACCTTTAGTGGGAGCTTCTATGCAAGTTACCACTAGAAATAAATTAGCTGAACCCACTACTTTAGGTTTTTATCCAATCATTTATATGGGCCTATTGCTTAGTCAATTATCCCTTTCTAGTAATGGAACCGATTTTGGTTTTTCATTCTTGTTAAGTTTTATGGTTGTATTTATTAACTTTATTGTCTTACGCGGTAAAGCTAGTAAGCAGACTTTTAAATCTATTTTAATTGGGTTTGCATTAAACGCCATTATTACTGGCTGTAACTATTTAATCATTACTTATAGTCGTGCCAAAGGTGATCCACTATCATGACTAACTGGTAGTTTCGGAAACGTTACTTTAGAACGGATTTATATCAGTACCGGTTTGATTTTATTCTTCACCGTTGTATTACTATTCTTAATTCCTTATTTCAACATTATTCAAAAAGACTACATTATCGCTAAAACATTAGGCATTAAAGTAGATTTAATTTACTGAATTGTTGCTTTTTCTGCCGTTGTTATCACAGTCTCTTCTGTTTTAATTATCGGTGGGGTTGTTTTAATCGGGATTGTAGTACCACACTTAGTCAGAATCAGTTTTAGAACTGATGATAACCGGATTGTCTTACCGTTCTCCGCTTTATTTGGGATGTTCTTATTAAGTATGTCTTCATGAATGGTTTCAGGCATTAGTTCAGAATACGGTGTTTCTTTAAACATCAACTTATTGATTGCACTGATTTCTGTGCCAATTTTCTTCCTTATTTTAAGAGGAAGCAGAAAGGGTAAGAGTGTTAATTAATGAACCAATCTACACCGTCTGTAAATACAAAAAAATCTAAGCATCTAACTTTAACTAAATTAAATAAGCAAAGTCTTTTAAAGATTAAAAATAGTTTTTTTCTAAATAATGATCGAGTAAACCATTTAACTATTGCTTTAATGGTGGCGTTTGGGATTGTCTTTTTCTTTTTAGTTATGAACGTTGTTATTTGATTAAAACCTATTGGAGCCGATCAAATGATGCGCAACAACTGAATGAACGCTTCTCAAATGGTTTTAACCGGTTTCGCTTTAGGAATTTCTAGTTATTTATTACAAAGAGTTACTAACAATAAATTAGCTGATACTGCTGTAATGGGGTTTGGAAACTTTAACTTAATCCCAATCGCTATTTTAGCGTTATGTACCAACTTATCTATGGACCCTAGTTCTACCAAAATGGACATTAACACCTATAAAACCGTTATGCCTATTGTGGTAGTATGTACATCATTACTTTTATGTACTGTATTCAATTTCGCTTCCAAAGAAAAAGTTAACTTTAACTTTAAGAAATTATTATTATCAGGTATTATCTTAAACTTTGTGTCTGTAGCTATTGCTTTCAGTATTGTGGCGAACGCTGATCCCAAATCACTTTCAATCATTGAAAGAAAAACCATTGGGTTTATTGGCGATGAACCATTTATCTTTAACTTCTACTTCAGTGGTGCTTGTATTTTAGTTGGGTTTATCTGAATTATGCTTAACTCTTGAAAACTCAAATTAATTATTCAAAATCAACAAATTGCTACTCAAGTTGGAGTAAAAAATAAATTTACTTTATGCCAAATGATGTTAGCAATTGGATTATTAGTCGGCGCCTCATACTCTTTAAGTGGTGACTTTGTCTTCGTTGGATTAATGGCTGGCAACATTGCGTTTAAAATTTCTAAAAATAAAGTACATTATGGAGTATTAACTAGTGGTCTAACTGGTGCATTAATGGTTTTAATTACGTACTTTATCTTCTCTAACTTAATCAATGTGCCAGGCAACATTATTGCTCCTCTAATTCCGTTATTAATCTCACCATATTTCATTTATCTAGTCATTGTTTGGAGATAAGTTTTATGAACGAACAAATTAAAGAATTAACTTCAGAACCCTCTAATTACGATTTCTCAACCAACCACCATAATAACGTGTTGTTTAATGTGGAAAACTTATCTTTTGGTTATAACAGTAGTAGAAAAATTTTAGATAACTTTACAACACAATTTAATGAAGGTGAGTTTGCTGTTATTATCGGTCCTAATGGTTGTGGAAAATCAACATTAATTAAATCTTTAGTAAGAGTAAACATTCCAGATGCGGGGCATATTTTCTTCAAAGACAAACTAATTTATGCACCCAACCCAATTGAAGCAGTATTATTGCAACTAAAATATGGTCTTTTTAAATTATGAAAAAAAGATGTAAGTCAAGAATTGAGCTCATTGCAATGATTTAAAGCGAACAAATCCAAATACAAAGTCTACGGTAGTAAAAAATTAGGAGCAGAAATTTCATACGTGCCCCAAATTAGTAATTTTCCTGAATCTACAACTATTTATGAATTTGTGAAAATGGGGCGTTTTCCACACAGTAATGCTTTAGGTATTAACACCAACAAAAAGAAAGAAAAAGAAATTATTGATGGCGTTTTAAAGCAAGTGGGTATTTACGAATTCCGTAACGAAGACATTAATGGCGTGTCTGGTGGTCAAAGACAAAAAGCGTTAATTGCGATGAGTTTAGCGCAACAAACTGACACCATTATCTTAGATGAACCTACTAACCATTTAGATATTAAAGCACAGCTAGAAATCATGAGTTTGTTACACCGTTTACACCACGAACTACATAAATCTATTATTTTAGTCATTCATGATATTAACGTTGGCATTAAATACGCATCTACTTTATTTATTATGAAAGACGGCAAACTGCTAGCCAAAGGTAAGCCAAAAGATATCATTAACTCTGAAATCTTATTGGAAGCATTTGGTATTAATGCCGTTGTTAAGACAGAAGATGGTGGAGAAATTAAAATTACCGAATTTAGTTTACCATTATCAGAAGAAACGGTTTTAGAACAACAAGCTCAAGATTCGTGAAATCAACATTTAGAACACCACCAAGAGTTAGATTCTCACTCTAACAAGTAAATCATCAAAGCACATTTTAATGGTATATAATTTATAAACTATATAAATTATCATTTCAAAAGAAGGAAATTTTTATGGAACAAGAAAACAGCCAAGTTGTTGTTAAGAATGAATTACCTCAAAAAGATTTCGCTTTATTAATCCTTGCTGTTGTAATGTGATTAATCGGCCCTATCTTATACTTAGTGTTCGGTAACATTCAAGGAAACACAAACAAGATTTTAACAATTGTTGCAATCTTCTTCCCTGTTATTCCAGCAATTTTATTAGTATTAAATACTTTTAAAATTATTAACATTTAATAATGAAAATTAAAGAACAATCTTAACGATACCGTTAAGGTTGTTTTTTTTAGGTTGTGTTAATAAACTTCCTTAGATGGTAATATCTTATCAATTATATAAATAGTCAGAAACGTTGTGTATTTACGTTTTTAGACGTGTAATAAACAAAATAATATATTTAATATTACTGTATGTAATTTAGAACCTAAAAACTAGTTTAATTCGTTTAATTGCGATATATTCATGCACATTCTGCTTTTGTCATTTACAGAATGTTAATGAAACAGAAAAAAACCCACCGCTGACGATACAGAGGGAAATAAAAATGGGACACTCCTTAAAAAGAAAGGAGTGTCTTTTTATATGTCTAGACACCTAAAATGAAGTGAATGACTTTATTATTTTCAATTATTTGAAACTAATACTAAAAAATTT